>JAGNUI010000105.1 GCA_017987065.1 Arenimonas sp. | reverse complement strand
TGGTGCAAAATAGGGGGAATGATTAAATGGAATCGGTTTTCCGCCAGCGCGCATAGATTCATTAATATCCTGCTCACTATTTACGCCAACCAAGAAGAAAAATGATGGCACGCCGGCCGCACCATATTCTGAGAAATCTTCACTGGTTGGCAGTGGTCGAATTTTTTTGACTTTGTCATTGCCAAAACTACGTTGCAAGACTTGCTCCGTTTTCATCGTGAGTGCGTCATCGTTGACCACCGCATATCCGCCCCCATCGAGTTTTATTTCTGGTTCTGGCGCCCCTGATGCCATTGCCGCAGCAAGCGCCATGCGGCGAACACCACTTAACAGCTTGTTGCGAACTTCCGGACTATACGACCGGATGGTACCTCGCAAGGTTACGCTATCAGGAATAATATTTCCCGAGGTGCCACCATGAATCGATCCAACCGTCACTACGCCAAACTCAAAGGGATCTTTCTCGCGGCTCACAACAGACTGTAAATCCATAATAAAACGCGATGCGGTAATGATGGGATCAATACTTTTATCTGGTGTTGAGCCATGGCTACCGCGCCCAAAGAAGGTTACCTCGAGATTGTTAGCCGCTGAAGTGACCGGACCATGCGAATAAAAAACGGTGTCTGCCAAGCCCGGATTGGTGTGCAAAGCCAATGCATAATCAGGCTTTGGAAAACGCGTAAAAAGACCATCGTCCAACATCGCTTTTGCACCACTTCCAAGCTCCTCAGCCGGTTGTGCAATAAACATCAGCGTGCCTTTCCAATGATCTTTTAATTCAACCAAGGTACGAGCAGTACCAAGCCAAATGGTCATATGCATGTCGTGGCCACAGCTGTGCGCCACATAAGTTTCTCGCTCATTCCAGGTTGTCTTTATTTTACTGGCATATGGCAGGCCTGATTTTTCTTCCATCGGCAAGGCATCCATGTCGGTCCGAATCATCACGATTGGTCCTGGGCCGTTGCGAAAGATAGCAACAACACCGGTCTTGCCGACTTTTTCGGTGACTTCAAATCCGATGGCGCGCATTTCAGCGCTCAACTTTGAAGCCGTGCGAATCTCGTTGAATGATAATTCGGGATTGGCATGAAAATCTTTGTATCGATTTTCAAGATTTGTATATTGCGTAGCTATAGACTTTTTGACTAAGTCGTCGAGCTGCTGTGTGGCCAGGTTTTCTTGCGAAAATGCTGTGCTACAGCAAAATAGCATGAGGTTGAACAAAACTATTTGTCTGTTGATCGATTTCATATTATTCCATTTTTTGATAAACGATTAAAATTGATTTCTAGGTATAGTTTTATGATGATTTTGGAAAAATCATTTGCCCAGGCACCTTCATGGTTTTTTTAGCCAGTGGGTAGTAAACCAGCGAAGTAACCACCAAGCTCACTATCCAAGAAATATCGGCACCATTAAACATCTCGGCGATGGCGCCCTTATAAATTTTCTGATTTAGAAAGGGAATTTGAACAACCACGCCCAAGACATAGCACCCGAGGGCCATCCAGTTGTATGCGCCATAGCGAGCTGATGGATCATATAAAGCCGGAATATCAACACGCTCCTTGGAAACAAAATAGTAGTCAACTAAATTAATCGCGCTCCAGGGCACAAATGCGGCTAGCAGCAGTAACACGAAGTTTTTAAAATTATTCAAGAAGTCAGCACTGGCAGCAATGGCAATCAGCATCGACATCAAAACAAAGCCGATGATGTAAATTGCTCGAATACGTTGGGAAATTTGTGTCTTTCCGTTAAAAGCACTGGTCATGGTTAAGATACACATAAAACCACCATACGCGTTCAAACAATTAACAGTGAGCTTGCCAGTCACGATGACCATATAGATTACGATAGCGGCCAATGTTGAGCCCGCCAGCACACCCATGTACCCCACTTGGTCTTGCATGAAGCTACCGCCATTTGCAGACGCGGCCACTAAAACACCGAAGGTCATCGCCAATTGCGCGCCCACAACGGTTCCTGTGAAGGTTGACCAAAAGGTTGCAGCAACGGATGTTTTCGAAGGCAAATAGCGAGAATAATCGGCCACATACGGCGCAAAGGTTAGTTGCCAGCCCGCAGACAACGACATCGTTAATAACAATGTTGCGTATGAAAATGGTTTCTGCCCAAACACTGACGACAGATCAAATTGGTTAAACCACTGAATAGCCAGATAGCCAAATCCAAGAATACCAACGATGGTCGAAATTCGTCCAACGGTATGAATTAACCGATACCCAACAATGGCCACCACTGCACTCATCACACCAAAAATAATAATACCCACTTGCGGCGCGCTAACGTCAAGCATGCGATTAATCGCTTGCCCAGACAATACGGTGCCTGTTGCGGCAAATCCCAAATACATCACGATGACCAGAATCAGTGGCAGCGCTGCGCCTTTAACACCGAATTGCACACGGCTGGAGATCATTTGCGGCAATCCGAGCCGTGGCCCCTGCGCCGAATGCAAAGCCATTACAACGCCGCCCAAGATATTGCCCAATAGCAGACCAACAATGGCCGTTAGCGCTTCCGCGCCAAAGATGATGGCTAAGGCGCCATCAACCACTGCGGTAATCTGCATATTGGCGCCAAACCAAAGCGTCAGCTGATTAGTTGGCGAGCCATGACGCTCCTGCTCGGGCACCATATCGATGGTGCGTGTTTCAGTGGCGCTGCTTTGCAGGACATCTTCAGAAGGCGCATTCATAGTTATCAATTTCCTTTATTGCAAGCGATAAAAAGCCTTCGCTCAAACTACAGGTTTCTGCATGGGCTGATGTCGCCAAGCTTCATGTTAGGTCGCGTATGGTTTAAAGTCCATAGCTATAAATTCAGCATGGCTTAGCGATGCATTGCGTTTTTTATATTTATTTTGATTTAATCGCTTTACTTGTTGCCGAGCGTAATAAAAGTATCGCGGCATAAATCACCACCACCACAACGCCCCAACGCAGTGCGGTTAACGGCAATGATTTAACCACATAAGCCGCCAACAATACCGCAGGAATACCACCAATCGCCAAGCCAAGTACAATGCGTAAATCAATGCGCTCAGCGCGAGCAAAACGTAAGCCTCCAACTGGCATCAGAAAAGCACAAGAACCCATCATAATCGGGAAAGCGGCCGTTGGATTAAGTCCCATCAAACTCAACAAAATCAGCGATGGCGCATACATACCAATACCGAAGGTCATCAAGGCGCCCAACAGAAAATGCGTCATGGCCGCAACGATTAACCAAGGTGTTGTTAAAGCCAAGGCCTGCCCGCCAATGGGCAACATATTTAAATTGGCCAAGGCATAAAGCGCCGCCGCTACCACCATCGCCACGCCAACAAAACCCTGCACTACCCGTACCGATAATTTAGCCACTAATGGCGCGCCAACAATGGCACCAAGCACCGCGCATCCAATACAAACCACCAATAGTAGTGGATCAACTTGTATGAGTTGGATGAAAATAAACGCTTGCGCAATCGTTGGTAGTGCATGGCCCGTGGTGAGCGTGGCAGGGATAAAACTATCTGGCACCAGTGCCCGCAATTTTAACCAGGCGGTAGTTGGTGCAAACGAACCAATGCCAAGTGTGTCAAAGAAATTAGTGACCGCACCAAGCACAACGGCTTCAGGGTTTGGTTTTAATTGCTGGCGTTGATACGCTTGCATTAAAAGCACAGTCGTGAATAAAGAAGCGATTATTGCCAATGACACTAATAAAATTGTAACGACCATGGCTTATTCCTTATCCGCTGAATGCAACGTTCTTCGAAGCTTGAAAAGCTTAACTTAAAAATTGGAATTATCTATTTACTTGGTAATACGATCACCTTCAAAACCAATCACTCGCGCATTGGCCCAGTTACCACAAACGCTTGCATTTCCATTTGAAGTACGCAAACTTAAGCGCTGCACACCTCGTATATCAAGCTCTGGCTTCACCACGGCTGGCGCTGCAATTGCGCCACTACTATAGATCAGCCGATCATCGGCATACACGTGAAACACCAGATTGCCGGTTTTTCGACAAACGTCATCAATACCAATATCGGCGCTGAAAGTTTGCCAATTGCCAATCAGTGTGTAATCGCTTCGGCTATTGGTTTTTACGGCCAGCCCTTGTCGAAATTTCAAGCCGTTCATGCTCATTGCCGAATTGTTGCTAGCATCAAGATCCGACAAATAAGTAGTCAGTTTAGGTTTGTCAGAAGTCGGCTGTTCCAAGACATGAAATTCTGAGATTGAAATCGGTGTCACCGCATCCGGCTGCAACGCATTGAATGCATTAATTGCTGCATCTGAGCCTTTTGCTGCGGTAACCATCGGGTCGCTGCCTTTGCTACCTTCTGGATCTTGCACACTCAACACCCGGAAACGGAATAAGCGTCCAGGCATGGGCGTGAATTCAATTTTTTGCATGCCTTGCGCAAGTTTTAGATTGCCACGTGCCACCGGCTCACCCCAATCGCCATTGCGATCACTCAAGTAGACTTCATAGCCACGCACTTGGCCATACTGCCAATTTTTATCGTTGCGTGGCGTAATTTCAAATCCAGCAATCATGCGTCGTTCGCTAAACGCTAATGTAAATTCGTGCGGGCCAGTTTTAATGGATTCATCGCGACGCGTTCTAAACCAGGTATTCGGGTTGCCATCAAATGCAAATTCAAGTGGCAGGCCAGGCTCTTCATAAGGGCGATTCAAAACCATGATTTGATCGGCTGAAATGCTGTTGCCCAATTCAGGCATTTTAGGGTACGGCTTACTGCTTGCCAATGTCGCTTTTTCAGAAATATTCAATTGCACTTCGTGTTTCAAACGCACTGAGCTTTTCGCGATTTTGATATGCACTACGCCGTATTTTTCATCTTTATTAAAAATCCAACCTGAACTTGCTTGATCGAATTCGGCATTACTTGCGTATTCTTTCAGCGCCACACCGTCCAACAAAACAGATTCTGGTTTCACACGCGTATGCGCTAACAAAACCAGCGTGCGATTTTCTTCAAGTCCCTTGTAATTTCCACGCACCTCACCAATTTGAATAGTGATAGCGCCGGCCTTGCCTTCGGGTGCTAAGACCGAAAACAATTGCTGACTCAACGCGCCTTTCTGATACTCACGAGTATTGCCATCATCTTCATATAAAGTAAATTCAGATTGGCCGTAGGGATAGATATCCAAAGTCAGAACATCCTTGGCCACTTGACCGTCATACAGCGC
>JAGNUI010000014.1 GCA_017987065.1 Arenimonas sp. | reverse complement strand
TGAATGGCTGCAACGCTTACTTTTCTGGTCATATTTATTTCTCAGGTTGCAATAATGCAGGTTGTTGTTGCGTCGAACAATGCATGGAGCCGCCGCCCATGCCGATATGGGTGACCGGCAACATCTCGATCACACGTTCTGGAAAAGCTTTGCTGAATACAGCCTTTGCCTCGGCGTCTTGCTGCGCTCCAAATGCGGTGGACAACACCGCGCCATTGACCAGCACATAATTGGCATAGCAATCGCAATTGCGCTCTTCGCTTAAATGCTCGGTGACGATTGGCGCTGGCAAATCTAAAATTTCAAAACGGCGACCGTTTGTATCGGTAGCCAATTCAAGCGCGCGGCGATTTTCTTGCATAATGCGGAAATAATCGCCTTGATCTGGATTTGCGTTTTGAAAAAGTATTTTTCCTTCCGCAATAAAAGCCGCAATGCCATCAATATGACCATTGGTTTCAGTCTCCAACAGATTGCCAGGCAACCAAATAATGTTCTCGACCCCCAGCATGCGTTTTAGCTCCAGCTCAATTGAGCCTTTATTCATATGCGGGTTACGATTAGCATTTAGCAAACAACTTTCAGTGGTCAGTAAGCTGCCTGAGCCATCCACATAAAATGCACCGCCCTCTAGCACCATATCGGAATAAATAATCCGAGCATTGGCCTTGTTGGCGATGTTTGCCGCTAATTTTTTGCAGCCTTGGTAATTGCTGTATTTCTCACCCCAGGCATTGAACTGAAATACCGCAGCAGCCAAGCCTTCAGCACCGGTTAGAAAAATGGGACCGAAATCTCTGACCCAATTATCTTCAGCATCGACGGCATGAACTTTGACTAAAGGACCACAAAGACTTCGCGCAAGATCTGCGTATTGATGTTGCGCAGTTACGTTGCATACTTGGTATTTGGCAATGGTTCTGGCAAGCAATGCGAACTCTTGGCACACGGTTTCATAATGCGCGCCCCACAATTCTTCGCGTCCTTCAAAAACCGGCCAACCGAGCCAAGTACAACTCTGCTGCTGCCACTCGGCGGGCATTCGATAACCTTCATTTTTGCAATCAAATCGAGCCATTACATGCTTCCAAATAAGCCAATTGCTAATCTAACTTGACATTACTTGATAAAAAAGCGATGTTTTCAGCACTTATCTATTAATTTTTCTCATGTATTAATGAAACGCCTACCCTCGTTACGACTTTTAATTGGCTTTGAAGCTGCTGCCCGCCTGGGCAGTTATTCGCGCGCCGCCGATGAATTGTGCTTATCACAATCGGCCATCAGTCATCAAATTGCACACCTGGAAAAAAATATCGGGCAAAGTCTTTTCCGGAGAATCGGTCGTGGCGTTGAACTCACTATGGCTGGGAATTCTTTATTTCAAACGGTCAGTCAATCCCTGGAATTAATGGGCAATGGACTGGAACGCATTAATACCTATTTGAATCCCGGTTTGGTGGTTATTATTTGCCCGGCACCAATTTCGCAGGGCTGGCTTTTAGCGCAGTTACAACAATTACAAAATGACATACCCAGCCTTAGCCCACTCATCTCAACCGATGAAAGTGCTCGATATGTGGATGAGGACGATGTGGATATCGCTATCAGTTATCGTCCGCTTCAGCAAGCGCAAATTTTGGAACAAGAATTTTTAGCCGATCGAATGGTCTGTATCGCCAGTGCCGAACTCAGCACTAAACTTGCTCGGTTAGATATCAAAAATCACTCGCAACACTGCAAATTACTTTGCCTCGAAAACGAAATCCTTAATGCCAAGGACGAGTCTATTTTTAAGTCCCATTTCGCTAACTGGGATCAACGCATGATGTTTGATGACATCCGCCTGATTATTGCCGCCTGCGTGCAAGGCCATGGCTTAGCTTATGTGTCAGAGCTTGCCGCCTATGACGCCATCCAAAGCGGACAGGTCAGTATTTTGCCCGATTACCCAACCCAATCGATGGCAAAACTATGGGTTTCCATGCGCCGCGGCGAATCGCGCACGCCGTTAATTGCTCAGTTGTATAAGCAATTAATCGAGATTGGCCATAACTTGCAATAAGTAGAATTATTGTTTACGGGTTTAAGTCAATGCCACTAGTTTTTATTTCTAGACATCAATCAAACGACAATCTTTCGCCTTGTTGATTCAAGGCTAGAAACTGCTGAACCTGACCACTGGCAACGAAATCAATCATGCCTTGTAACACTTGATTAACGTCTACGGAAACCGGCTGCTGGCTGCTTGGCTCAATGATTGAGGAAACAAACACCACATCCCATGGTTTGTCGATTAGACCTGAAACGCTATTCAAGGCATTAAAATCACTGAGTTCGGCTGGTAATCGATAGGCACATGAAACCGGCAATAGTCGGCCACCTTCACCCCGTTCAAAAGCAAGTTTTTGTTCGGCCGTTGCATTGTCGTCCAATACAAGGCGGGTGAACACGAAAATTAGCATTTGCGGATCAGTTTGTTTGAGCGCATCTTGCAAATATAAACTGAATGTATCTTGGCTCATTAACGAAATTCCTTTGATTGTTAGCTTGCTATTATAAAGCCATGCACCACCAGACAGATTAATTCTTTGAAAATGCTTATTGATGCAAAAATTTTAAGATTTTGCTATAAAAAAACCCCGCATCGCTGCGGGGTTTTCGTTTGTGTATCAAGGTGTTTGGGATTAGAAATCCATACCGCCCATGCCGCCCATACCGCCGCCACCGCCGCCACCCATCATTGGCTCATCTTTCTTTGGTGACTCAGCAACCATACACTCGGTTGTGATCATCAAGCCAGCAATAGAGGACGCGTTTTGCAATGCGGTGCGAGTGACTTTGGTTGGATCCAAAATACCCATTTCAACCATATCACCGTATTCACCGGTTGCCGCATTGTAGCCGTAGTTGCCAGTGCCTTGCTTCACGTTATTCAACACCACGGATGGCTCTTCGCCACAGTTGGTAACGATTTCACGTAACGGCGCTTCCATGGCACGTAATGCCAAAGCAATACCGACGTTTTGATCTTCATTAATACCTTTCAATGTACCAATTGCCGACAAAGCGCGAATCAAGGCAACACCACCGCCAGGAACCACGCCTTCTTCAACCGCAGCGCGAGTGGCATGCAAAGCATCTTCCACACGGGCTTTCTTCTCTTTCATTTCCACTTCGGTCGCGGCGCCAACTTTAATCACTGCCACACCGCCAGCTAATTTAGCCACGCGTTCTTGCAGTTTTTCACGGTCGTAATCGGAAGAAGTTTCTTCGATTTGCGCTTTGATTTGCTTGATGCGTGCCTGAATACCGTCTGCTTCACCGGCGCCATCAATGATGGTGGTGTTTTCTTTCGATACTTGGATTTTCTTAGCGCGACCCAAATCTTTAATGGTGGCTTTATCCAAAGACAAACCAACTTCTTCAGAAATAACCGTACCGCCCGTTAAGATAGCCATATCTTCAAGCATCGCTTTACGGCGATCACCGAAGCCTGGCGCTTTCACGGCGCAAACTTTTACAATACCGCGAATGGTGTTAACCACTAAAGTGGCCAAGGCTTCGCCTTCCACTTCTTCAGCCACAATCAATAATGGCTTACCGGCTTTAGCAACGGCTTCCAAGACTGGGAGTAAATCACGCACGTTCGATACTTTTTTGTCGTACAACAAGATGAACGGATCTTCTAATTCAGCCGACATCGACTGTTGGTTGTTCACGAAGTATGGCGATAAATAACCGCGATCAAATTGCATGCCTTCAACCACATCCAATTCGTTATCTAAGCCCGAACCTTCTTCAACCGTGATCACGCCTTCTTTACCGACTTTGTCCATCGCTTTGGCAATCAATTCACCGATGTTGTAATCGGAGTTGGCCGAAATCGAACCGACTTGGGCAATTTCTTTGCTGGTAGCGCATGGCTTAGAAAGCTTCTTCAATTCTTCGGTTGCGGCAACAACGGCTTTGTCCATACCGCGTTTCAAATCCATTGGATTCATACCGGCGGCAACAGCTTTCATGCCTTCGCGAATCATCGCTTGAGCCAATACAGTGGCGGTGGTGGTGCCATCGCCGGCGTTATCGGAAGTTTTTGAAGCCACTTCCTTAAGCATTTGCGCGCCCATGTTTTCAAACTTGTCTGCTAATTCAATTTCTTTAGCCACCGACACGCCATCTTTGGTGATGGTTGGTGCGCCGAAGCTTTTGTCTAGTACAACATTACGGCCTTTAGGGCCCAAAGTAGCTTTTACTGCGTTAGCTAAAATGTTAACGCCTTTGACCATACGCGCACGCGCGTCTTCGCCGAAGCGGATATCTTTTGCTGCCATGATGATTTCCTCAATAATTTAAAGTGTGGATTAAGCCAAAATGGCCAAGATGTCGTCTTCTTTAACAACTAAAATTTCGGTGCCATCGAGTTTGATTTCGGTGCCAGCGTATTTGCCGAACAACACTTTGTCGCCGACTTTAACGACCGGTGCGCGCACGCTGCCGTTATCCAAAGGCTTGCCCGCGCCAACTGCCAATACTTCACCTTTCACTGGCTTTTCTGTAGCCGAATCAGGGATGACAATGCCACCGGCTGACAATTTTTCTTCTTCCATGCGTTTAATGACAACGCGATCATGTAGAGGCTGAATGTTCATAGTTTACCTTTATGTTTAAAAAACAGTATGTTAGATTACCCTTGGCGGGCAATTTTAGCACTCTATCAGCACGAGTGCCAATATTACAATGCAAAAATCCCAACCAGGGATAGCTTATAAGTGGGGGATAGATTTACCGGTTTCAAGGCTTCACACCAAAAAAAACTGCAATACGCTACCCTAGAAAGCTATTAGTCTAGAATCTGGATTTTTTGTGAAGTCATTATTTGCCACTTTGGCGCTGTTTTTTGGTTTTATTCACCCGGTCTTGGCTGTTTCCGAAGCCGATTTATTGCCAGTTGAACAAGCATACCCCTTAACAGCCAAAGCGGTTTCAGCCAATGAAATACAAATTAGCTGGCAAATTAGCAAAGGCTATTATTTATACAAACACCGTTTTGCAATCTCGGCAACCGAGCCATCGGTGATCGTTGGTGACCTGATTTTGCCAGCCGGTGAAAAACACCGCGATGAATTCTTTGGCAATGTGGAAACTTACCGCCAGCAAGTCAGCGCGCTAGTCTCTGTGCAAAATCCCAATCAGCTCAGCACCATTACCTTAAAAGTGAAATACCAAGGTTGCGCCGATATCGGTGTGTGTTATCCGCCGCAAACCAAATTGCTCAAAGTAGAGATGCCCATCGAATCGGCAAGTACGCCTTCCGGTTTGGATGCCTTGGTGCAAAACAACATCATCGGCAATAACCTATTGGGCGATGACAATCAAGCGCTACCAGAAGATCAAGCGTTTAAAGTAGCGGCATTACGCGATGGCAATTATTTGGTTGTTCGACTCACACCAGCATATGGCTATTATTTATACCAAGCAAAAATTAAGGTGCTTGCCAGTGCAGATTCAGGCATTCGCTTAGGCGCCATGCAATTGCCTAAAGCAGAACCGTATGCCGATGAAAGTTTTGGTGATGTACAGGTTTATTTTAATCAAATCGAAGTTCGGATTCCATGGCTAAGTGAAAACACGCCGCCAGCCCATGTGCCACTCACCGTGCACTTTCAGGGTTGCAAAAAAGATGGTATTTGTTACCCGCCGATGACGCGCGAACTGCAAGTGGATTTTTCCAATGCCCAAGCAAATACCGCGCCTGAAATCGCGCCCAAGGGCACTCCTACTATGGCGTGGCTAGCTGCCATATTGCTAGCTTTGCTGGGTGGATTAATTTTAAATTTAATGCCCTGTGTTTTACCGGTGCTTTCTTTTAAAGCCATGGCATTAGCCCAAGCCGGTACAGCTGGCCATGCGCGTCAACATGCACTGTGGTACACCGCTGGGGTGATGAGCAGTTTTGCCGCACTGGGCATTGGTGTATTGGCCTTGCGTAGCGCAGGCCAAGCACTGGGCTGGGGCTTCCAGTTGCAACAACCGATTGTGGTTGGCTTATTGGCTTTATTTATGTTTGCGATTGGCCTGATGATGTCAGGATTGTTTCACTGGGGTTCCGGCTTGGTTGGTATGGGCCAATCGTTGACAGAAAAATCCGGGCCAGCAGGCGATTTTTTCACCGGTGTATTAGCTGTTGTGGTGGCCAGCCCGTGTACCGCGCCTTTTATGGGTGGCGCACTTGCCTATGCATTTAGCGCACCCTGGCCGCTAGCTCTGGCAGTGTTCTTAGCATTGGGCTTTGGCCTGGCCGCGCCATTTTTACTGATCGGTTTTATGCCGAGCATTGCGGCAAAATTACCAAAGCCGGGCGAATGGATGAATACCCTGAAGCACGTTTTAGCCTACCCGATGTATTTTACGGCGGCATGGCTGGCTTGGGTTTTTGGCAATCAAAAAGGTGTGAATGGCCTCGGTTTATTGCTGATAACAGCCATTACTTTAGCTTTCGCTTTATGGTGGTTTGAACGGCAGAAACTGTATCCTAGCCTCGCTAAAAAAATAACCGTAGCGGTAATCGCTGTGCTGGCCGGATTGAGCTTTACATTCGCCTTACAACAAAGCACGCCCACATCCAGCGCCGTCTCCTCAGATAAAAACTACGAGGCCTTTAGTGCTGAGCGCTTGAATGAACTACGCGCTAATGGCACACCCGTGTTTGTTGATATGACCGCAGATTGGTGCATCACCTGTAAAGTCAATGAAAAAGCCGTGCTACATACCGATGCATTTACACAACTACTGAAAGACACTGGCACGGTTTATTTGGTTGGCGATTGGACCAATCAAGATCAGGAAATCACCGCTTATCTTGATCAATATAAAACACCCGGCGTTCCTTTGTATGTGGTGTATCCACGCGGCGAGGGTGAGGGCCGTAAATTGCCACAGTTATTAACCATGAGCATCATGCAAGAAGCATTGCAAACTAAACCATAAATTGAATACCTTTGCGCCAGGTCTAAAGTTGCGCAATATGGCAGCCGCTTTCTGCATATACTATGGTTATGCCGTAAACCTTGGATATGCTGATGGTGCAACACAATAATTTTCAGGTTTCTACCCATCTCGTTATTGGGGTAACTGGGCATCGAAACCTCCATGATGATGAAATTGAAAGCTTGCAAGACAAAACGCGACGTTTTTTTCAAGATCTTCAGTTGCGCTACCCCGATTTGCCGCTTTGCTTGTTATCGTCATTAGCAGCTGGCAGCGATCAATTGGTGACCGAAGTAGCCCTTGCAATGGGCATCCAAGTCATCGCGCCTTTACCGATGGCACAAGAACAATATCTGGTAGATTTCGAAATCTCGGAATCACGTGAAATATTTCTGCGTCAATGCCAGCAAGTTGAGCTATTAACCATACCGCTACATCAAGGATCATTACTCGACGCCATAAAACGTCCAGGACCGGAACGCGATTTACAATACGCACAAGCCGGGATTTTCGTTTCTAGCCATTGCCATATTTTGTTAGCCCTTTGGGATGGTAAAGAATCCGAGCTCTTAGGTGGAACAGCGCAAGTGGTAAATTTCCATTTGCGAGGTTCTATGCCAGGTCCCATCGATCGACAGCGAGCCGCGCTAGGCTTGTTAAGCATGGACGACGACACACTGGTGTATCACATCACTGCCAATCGCCAGAATCAAGAGCTGGCGGCTATCCCCGAAAGTAGTCGTTGGCTCACATCGAATCAAGGCATGGTCAGTCAGCCCACAATGCCTCAAGCTTTTGATTTCATGTTTCGTCGCCATGCAGCGTTCAACAGGGATTGGCATCACTACGAAAACATCATCGCAAAACAACCGCTGGATAATGCTGCCGATGTTGAATGCCCGATCCATGGCTTATTTAGGGTTGCAGATTGCTTAGCCAACATCTACCAAAAACGGATTAGCTATGTACTAAAAATAACCTTCTTACTGGCTGTATTCCTAGGCGCTGCATTTCTTATTTTTGCAGATATGGATGCGCAAAATGAACTGTTGTATTTGTTTCTTACCATCATACTGGCAGGCCTGGGTTTTGCCGGTATTGTAAAACGGCGTGAATGGCATCGAAAATACATCGATTACCGAGTACTGGCCGAAGGATTGCGCGTGCAATCGTTTTGGCGACGCGCAGGCATTGTGGATAGCAACACGCCTACTTTTACGCACGAGAATTTATTAAAGCCGGTACTGATCGAGCTCGGCTGGATTCGCAATATCATGCGTACGGCAACAATCGATGGCCTATTAAACCCGAATGCCAATACCGAACCGCAAATTGAAGCGGTAATTGAACAATGGATAGGCGATTCAGAGCATTCAGGACAATTGCAGTATTACAGTAAGTCTTCAGAAAAACGCATGCGCTTACGCAATCGTTCCGAAATGATAGGCCATTCATTGCTCTGGTTAGGCATTGCGCTAAGCTTGGTGCTGGTGATGTTCTCCCAATTATTACAAGATGAGTTACAAAACATCATGATCGCCTCACTGGGCGCACTGTCAGTGGCTGCCGCAATACATGAAGCTTACGTTTATAAAATTGCCGATAAAGTGATGATCAAGCAATACCATTATATGCATCGTATTTTTTCATCGGCTTTGCAACGAATTGGCGCTTGTAATAATGCCAACGAGCAACGCCAAATTTTGAGAACCTTGGGTGAGGCGGCACTCGTAGAACATGCCGAATGGACCTTGATGCACCGAGAGCGCTCTTTGCAAGATTCGCTACAGAAGTAGTGCTTAACAAAAATCAAACAGTGTTCATTTTCAGAGAAAATGCAGACAATGATAGACAAATCACTCTAAATAAGTGAAACTGCACGTTCAGCTTCGGAGAGTAACGTGGCGCATATTCTGGTCCTTCATGGCCCCAATTTAAATCTACTTGGTCAACGTGAGCCTAGTATTTATGGCGCGCAAACACTGCTGGAAATTAATGAACAGTTGAAATCACGAGCCGAAGTAGCCGGTCAGCACATTTCTTTTTTGCAAAGTAATGCCGAGCACGAGTTAATCGACGCGGTACAACAGGCAAAAAATCAGGGCATCGACGCCATTTTGATTAATCCTGCGGCTTTTACACACACCTCCGTTGCTTTACGTGATGCTTTTTGTGCAGTCAATATCCCTTTCATTGAAGTGCATTTGTCCAATCCACATGCCCGCGAAGCTTTCCGCCATCATTCGTATTTTTCAGACATCGCCCTAGCCGTGATTTGTGGCTGTGGCGCTAATAGCTACTATTTTGCACTTGAGCAATTGCTGGATCGATTACCCACATTACATAATAAAAACCCTTAACCCATGCGAGATCATTTATGGACCTGAGAAAAATTAAAGCGCTGATTGAATTACTTGAAAAATCAAGCCTTTCTGAATTAGAAATTAAAGAGGGTGAAGAAACCGTGCGACTTGCCCGCCATCATGCCGTTGTTGGAGCAGCCCCTGTTTATCAACACCTGCCTGCTGCCGAACCGGCGCCACGTCCAACACCAACACCAAGCCCAGCACCAAGTGCACCTTCGGCTGAAGCCGTTGGCAAGTCTAGCAAAACCACGCCAGATGGCCATGCACTGCGTTCGCCAATGGTTGGTACCTTTTATTCATCATCAAGCCCCGATTCAGCACCCTTTGTAAAAATCGGCCAGCACATTAAAGCGGGCGAGACCATAGGCATCATCGAAGCCATGAAAATGTTTAACCCCATCGAAGCCGATGTATCGGGCACGGTAACGGCAATTCTTGTCGAATCTGGCCAAGCCATCGAATTTGATGAAGTGATGTTCATCATTTCCTAATAGGCGAATCCTCATGTTGAAAAAAGTCGTCATTGCCAACCGCGGTGAAATCGCGCTCCGAATTCTGCGAGCTTGCCGTGCCTTGGGCATTAAAACCGTCGCGGTGCATTCCACCGTTGATCGTAATTTGAAGCACGTGGCCATGGCTGATGAGTCAGTCTGCATTGGGCCAGCACCGTCCATTGATAGCTACTTAAATATTCCCGCGATTATTGCTGCTGCCGAAATTACCGATGCCGATGCCATTCACCCGGGCTATGGCTTTCTTTCGGAAAATGCTAGTTTTTGTGAGCGCGCAGAAGCCTCTGGCTTTGCTTTTATTGGTCCAACCGCCAATGTCATCACCATGATGGGCGACAAAGTCGAAGCCATTCGCGCCATGAAAGATGCCGGCGTGCCCTGCGTGCCCGGCTCAGGCGGGCCATTAGGTGGTGATGAGTCCACTAATTTGAAAATAGCCGAAACGATTGGCTATCCGGTTATTATTAAGGCCGCGGGCGGTGGTGGTGGCCGTGGTATGCGCGTGGTGCGCGAGGCCAGCAGTTTAATCAGTTCCATTGCGGCCACGCAACAAGAAGCCAAAGCCGCCTTTAATAATGATGTGGTGTACATGGAAAAATTCCTTGAAAATCCACGCCATGTAGAAATCCAAGTGCTGTCCGATGGTCAAGGCAATGCCATCCATTTAGGCGAGCGTGATTGCTCGATGCAGCGTCGTCATCAAAAAGTGGTTGAAGAAGCACCTGCACCTGGCATCACGCCCGAACTGCGTGCGGAAATCGGCACCATTTGCACCGATGCTTGCATACGCATTGGCTATCGTGGCGCCGGCACTTTCGAATTTTTATTTGAAGAGGGTCGTTTCTACTTTATTGAAATGAATACCCGTATCCAAGTCGAGCATCCGGTCACTGAAATGATTACCGGCGTCGATTTAGTTCGCGAGCAATTACTTATCGCCTCAGGCCAAAAACTCAGTTACTGCCAAGAAGATATTGTGATTCGTGGCCATGCCATTGAATGTCGCATCAATGCCGAAGATCCAGATACCTTTATGCCAAGCCCTGGTCTGATCAAGCATTTTCATTCGCCCGGTGGCCCAGGTGTGCGGGTGGATTCACATATTTACGAAGGCTATAAAGTGCCGCCCAATTACGATTCGATGATTGGCAAACTAATTGTGCACGGCAATACCCGCGAGCAAGCCATTTATCGTATGCGTTGCGCACTGGCAGAAATGATTGTTGACGGCATAAAAACCAATGTACCCCTGCAACAACGTATTTTAGCCGACAGCGGTTTTTTTCAAGGCGGCACAAATATTCATTATCTTGAAAAGCGTTTGGCTGAACGCAAAGACAAAAGCCTTGGCTTAGGTTAAACATGCCGTTTATAGAATTATCGATTGCCTGCACCTCGAGTCAAGAAGCGCGAATCGAGGCGGCCCTGAATGAATTAGGCGCTCTAAGCGTTTCATTGCTAGATGCTGCGGACGCCGAAAATGAGCATGCCATTTTGGAGCCGGGCGTTGGCGAAACGCCACTGTGGGCCGACATTATTTTGCTGGCTTTATTCAACGAAGACATTCATCAAGGTCTATTAATCCATGCGCTCGATGCCTATGATTCCGGCATCGATTGGAACCTGGCGCAATTTCGCCAAGTTGAAGACCAAAACTGGGAACGTGCTTGGCTCGATCAATTCAAGCCGATGCAGTTTGGCAAACGCACTTGGATTGTGCCATGGCATATGCAAGCGCCTGCTGAGGCTGAAAGCGCCGTGATTATCCGCCTAGACCCAGGCATGGCGTTCGGCTCCGGCACGCACCCCACCACCGATTTATGCTTGCAATGGCTGGATGGTCTGGATTTAACCGATAAAACAGTATTGGATTTTGGTTGTGGCTCGGGTATTTTAGCTTTAGCGGCTCTCAAACTGGGCGCCGCACAAGCTGTTGGCGTTGATAACGACCCACAAGCATTGCTAGCCAGCCATGATAATGCCCAGCGAAATGGCGTGGGCAACCGATTACAGGTTTATCTGCCCGAACAAGAGCCCATCAATCAATACCCAATTGTAGTGGCCAACATCTTGGCCTCTGCTTTAATTAGCTTGGTTGATGTATTGGCCGCACGCGTTCAAGCCGGCGGTGTCATTGCACTATCTGGCATCTTGCACCATCAAGCCGATGAAGTGATAAGCGCTTACGCAAAATATTTTGATGATTTAAGCGTACAAAAACTAGACGATTGGGTGCGTATCAGTGGCCAAAGAATCAACATCCGTTAATTCCAAACCCAACAAGATAGAGCTTTGCTTTTTGCTTGTCAGCATTACAGTATTGCTGATTACACTAATGTTGCAAATCATTATTGCGAATCGTGAAAGCTTGGCAAAAAATATTACTTTTAGGCCCCTGTTAAATGAACTTTGTCTGTTTGCACATTGTCAACTTTCCGTTTGGCAACAACCGGAAGCCTTTCAGCCGATTCAATTTTCGGTCACTGCAGACCCCATACAAAATGGCCTGTTGCTGGTGCAACTGAGTTTTAAAAATACAGCCGAGTGGCCACAACCCTGGCCACTTATTGAACTGACGTTTACCAATATCAGCGGGCAAAAAATGGGCTTACGGCGCTTTCACCCGAACGAATATTTAAACTCAGCACATGCGCCTAACATCAATGCAGGCCAAAGTGTCTCTGTAGAATTAGCCATTCAAGAAACAACGGGCAAGGCGGAGGGCTTTCAATTTAATTTTTACTAACTCATTCATACAAAAATATAATAATCACGGTAAACTGGTCGACCGAAAAAAAATAACGCAAGACATCAAAGTGAATACGTTACATTTAGTACAGCCCACCAATATCACCCCCGCCACACAGCCTGCCTTAAAAGATGTGGTTCGCAGGGTGGTGAATCGCTATTTGCTTGATATGGGTCATTCGCAAAGTAACGACTTGCACGACAGCGTTTTAGCGGAAGTTGAACCCGCCCTATTTCAAGAAGTGATGCGCCATTGCCATGGCAACCAAAGTCGCGCGGCAACCATCTTAGGTTTAAATCGCGCGACCTTGCGCAAGAAATTACTGCAATATAATATTTCAACAGACTGACAGCCCATGCATTGGTCTTGAGGGTTTATAATTAAGCCCCCAATGGAGTGCATTATGCCTGATACCCGCTTGCCCATTCGTCGCGCCTTATTATCGGTTTCTGATAAAACAGGCTTGCTTGAGCTTGCACAAGCACTCAGCAAACACGGTGTCACCTTACTTTCCACCGGTGGCACGGCTAAAGCCTTGCGTGCAGCTGACATTGCAGTAACCGATGTGAGCCAAGTGACCGGCTTTCCAGAGATTATGGATGGTCGAGTAAAAACACTGCATCCAAAAATTCATGGCGGTCTATTATCGCGCCATGGCATTGACGATGCGGTGAGTGCTGAGCATGGCATTGAAGCCATCGATTTATTAGTGGTGAATTTGTACCCCTTTGCGCAAACTGTTGCCAACCCCGATTGCCTTTATGAGGATGCGATTGAAAATATCGACATTGGTGGCCCAGCAATGCTGCGTGCTGCCGCTAAAAACCACGCGCGGGTTTCGGTACTCACCGATCCATCTGATTATGCAGCATTCATCACTAGCCTCGAGCAAGGTGGCAGCACCTCATCACAGCGCCGCAGTTGGGCTGCCAAAACCTATGCGCATACCAGCGCTTACGATGGCCAAATCACCGAATGGCTATCCAAACGGGCAAGCTCAATTGATGAGCCTACATTGTGGCCACAAAGTATACACCCAGCCTTTCATTTAAATAGCGCGCTACGTTACGGTGAAAATCCGCATCAAAGTGGCGCCCTGTTTGTTGAAAGAAATGCCGGCACCGGTATTGTTGCTACCGCGCAATTTATGCAAGGCAAAGAACTTAGCTTCAATAATATCGCCGATGCCGATGCCGCCTTGGAATGCGTGAAAGCTTTTGAAATGCCAGCATGCGTGATTGTGAAACACGCCAATCCGTGCGGTGTGGCGGTGGCTGAAACTATTTACTCGGCTTACGAACAGGCCTTTGCCACCGACCCAACCTCCGCTTTTGGCGGCATTATCGCCTTCAACCGTGAACTCGACGGTAAAACCGCTGAATACATTGCGAGCAAGCAATTTGTTGAAGTGGTGATTGCACCGCGCATTAGCCCTGAAGCCATTGCTGCCTTTGCTAAAAAACCCAATGTACGCGTGTTAGCTTGTGGTGAACTTAGCCAAAATCATTCAGCGTGGGATTACAAACGCGTTGCCGGTGGATTATTGGTTCAACAATCCGATAGCGATGCACTGACAGCGACTGATTTAAAAATTGTCACCGATATTCAACCCAGTGCTGCACAACTGAGCGACTTATTATTCGCCTGGAAAGTGGCGATGTTTGTTAAATCCAATGCCATTGTGTTTGCCAAAGATTTGCACACCATCGGCATTGGTGCCGGACAAATGAGCCGCGTAATCAGTGCCAAAATTGCCGGCATAAAAGCGGGCGATGCGGGTTTGGTTGTGCCTGGCGCCGTGATGGCTTCCGATGCCTTCTTCCCATTCCGTGATGGCATCGATACAGCAGCCGCCTCTGGCATTGCGGCCATCATTCAACCGGGCGGCTCGATGCGCGACAATGAGGTCATCGAGGCAGCAAACGAGCATGGCATTGCCATGGTGTTCACTGGCCGTCGTCACTTTAAGCATTAATCATGAAAATTCTGGTCATTGGCTCGGGTGGTCGCGAACATGCATTGGCATGGCGTTTGGCACAATCTGCGCGCGTCACCGAAATTATCGTTGCGCCTGGCAATGCCGGCACCGGCACTGAAAAAAAATGTCGTAACGCCAATGTGGCAGTAACCGATATCGATGCATTATTGGCTCTAGCGAAAGCCGAACGTGTTGCCTTCACGCTGGTTGGCCCCGAAGTGCCGTTAGTGCTTGGCGTAGTGGATTTATTCCAAGTACACGGCTTAAAAATATTTGGCCCCAGCAAAGCGGCAGCACAACTGGAAGGCAGCAAAGCCTTCGCGAAAGATTTTCTCGAGCGTCATCAAATTCCCACCGCGCATTATGCGGTATTTGAAAATGAGCAAGATGCACTTGAGCATGTTGAACATGTGGGCGCACCGATTGTCATCAAGGCCGACGGACTGGCGGCTGGCAAAGGCGTGATTGTGGCGATGACGCTTGCAGAAGCGCGTGAGGCCATTACCGATATGCTCGGCAATAATCAATTTGGCGAAGCCGGCGCGCGCGTGGTGATTGAAGAATTTTTAAGCGGTGAAGAAGCCAGTTTTATTTCGATGGTTGATGGTAAAACGGCTTTGCCCATGGCCACCAGCCAAGACCATAAACGCATTGGCGATGGCGACACCGGCCCGAACACCGGCGGCATGGGTGCGTATTCACCAGCACCGGTGGTCACGCCAGAAGTGCATGCACGGGTGATGCGCGAGGTGGTGAACCCCACCGTGCAAGGCATGATTGAAGATGGCATGCCGTTCAGTGGATTTTTGTATGCCGGATTAATGATTGATGCAGAAGGCAATCCAAAAGTCATAGAATTTAACGTTCGCTTTGGCGACCCAGAAACACAACCGGTGATGATGCGCCTGCAATCGGATTTCAGTGAGTTGCTTGAAGCCGCCATCGAAGGACGGCTAGATAGCGTTTCAGCACAATGGGATCCGCGACCGGCACTGGGTGTGGTGATGGCTGCTGAAAACTACCCCCATGCGCCGCGCACCGGCGATGTGATTCATGGTTTAGAAAACCCCGCTCCCACCGATAGCAAAATATTTCACGCCGGCAGCAAAATTGAAAACGAACTCGTGCTAACCACGGGTGGTCGTGTGTTATGCGCTACTGCGTTAGGCAATACCGTTTATGAAGCACAAAGAAGCGCTTATGCCTTGGCTGAACAAATCTCTTGGCTAGGCGAATACCACCGCAGCGATATTGGCTGGCGCGCCATTGAGCGTGAGCGACAATAATCTTTTCCGGCTATAGTGCTATTAATTATTTTATTGAATGCGTAGCGAAACAATATGGCCCATAACCAGTTCGAACTGCTCAAACAGCGCCGTTTTTTGCCATTTTTCTTAACGCAATCCTTAGGCGCATTCAACGACAACGTATTCCGCAATGCCATGCTGGCGCTGATGGTCTATCAAATGGGGCTTAGCACCTCACAAGCAACTCTATATTCCAATCTGGCGCCGGCCTTATTCATTCTGCCGTATTTTTTATTCTCGGCTACAGCCGGGCAAATTGCGGAGAAGTATGAGAAAGCCAAATTGATTCAAGTGACCACAGCCATGGAAATTGCCATCATGAGTTTGGCAGCCTTCGGGTTTATTTATGGCATACCCTGGTTATTGATGTTCTGCTTATTTTTAACTGGCGTGCAATCCACTTTATTTGGCCCGGTGAAATATGCCATCTTGCCACAGGTTTTGCATCCGGAAGAACTAACCGGTGGTAACGGTCTGGTTGAAATGGGCACTTCCATTTCGATTCTGATTGGCATGATTGCCGGCATGTCGCTATTGATGATTCCGGGCTACGGGCCGCAAGCCGCCGCTATGGCGATGATTGGTCTTGCCATTACCGGGCACTTGGTGAGTCGCGCTATACCAAAAGCCCCTGCCATTGCACCTGATCTTAAAATCAACCGAAATATTCTGGCTGAATCCATGCACGTGCTCAGCATGGTCAAGAGTAATAACGTGGTTCGTCGTGCGGTGTTCGGGGTCTCGTGGTTCTGGTTTGTGGGCACCATGCTCAGCGCGCAACTACCCAACTACGCCAAATTGCATATGGGCGGCACGGAATCGATGAACTTGCTGGCGCTGGCCTTGTTCTCTGTTGGCACCGGACTTGGTTCGCTGATGTGCGAGAAACTTTCGCAACGCACTGTTGAAATTGGTCTGGTGCCGTTTGGCGCACTCGGCATGACCATTTTCTGTGCCGATTTGTATTTTGCACGGCCTGGCATGGCCCCTGAAATGGGCATCACCATCGCGCAATTTTGGCAGCAAGCTGGTAGCTTCCGAATCATGGCCGATTTAACGCTGGTGGGCCTGTTCGCCGGTTTTTTCATCGTGCCTTTGTTCGCACTCATTCAAAGCCGAACGGAAAGACACATGCTATCGCGCGTCATCGCCGGCATGAATATTCAAAATGCGGTGTTTATTTGCACCGCGGCGGTCATCGGTATTGTGCTGCAGCGTTACTTCAACTTCACAATTCCGCAGTTGTTTTTATTACTAGCGGTGATGAACGCAGCCGTTGCTATTTACTTAATGGTTTTAGTGCCTGAATTCTTGATGCGTTTTCTGGCTTGGATCTATATCCGCTTCATGTATCGCATTGAAGTGCACGGTGTGGAAAAACACGTACCCGATGAAGGTCCAGCTTTATTGGTTTGCAATCACGTTAGTTACATGGACGCCTTAATATTAAGCAGCGCCATTCCGCGGCCAATTCGTTTTGTAATGTATTACAAAATCTTTAATACGCCATTTGTCAGCTGGGCTTTCAAAGCCGCGCGCGCGATTCCTATTGCTGGCAAAAATGAGGATGCTGAACTCATGCAGCGCGCTTTTGATGAAGTCGATCAAGCACTCGCCGAAGGTGAACTGGTTTGTATTTTCCCAGAGGGTCGATTAACGCCAGACGGCGAGATTGGTAACTTTAAATCGGGCATGGAGCACATTCTGCAAAAACGCCCGGTGCCCGTGTCGCCACTCGCGATTCGCGGCATGTGGGCCAGCATCTTTAGCCGTAAGGGTGTGAAATCCTATTGGCGTATTCCTGGCCGTTTCCGTGCGCATATTGCGGTTATTGCTGATGAGCCGGTTGCAGGCGCTACAGCCAAAGCGGAGGATTTAGAATTGAAAGTAAAAGCGCTAAGAGGTGATTGGGCTTAATTTACCAAACCCGCCAACACAAATACCGCCAGCAAGCCAAGCCACAGTAGCAGCATGCGCCATGCCAAGCTCATCGCATCGCGCAGTTCAAGCAGTGCCGGTGCAGCGGCGGGGCCGTCATCGGCATCGGCGGCTTCATCGGCCAGTTCTGATGCAACACTAACTGTTGCTGCTTGCGATAAAAAACTATAGTCAAAGCGCAAACCGCCATTTTGGTACCATTCGCGCACCACGTTGATGACCTTATCAAAATTAGCTGCTAATGCCATCG
>JAGNUI010000104.1 GCA_017987065.1 Arenimonas sp. | reverse complement strand
AAGCAAAAAAAATGCTCTGCGGCATGCTCAACTTGTGCAATGTTGAGCCGACCACTGCTATTGGCTTTAACCAGAAACTCTTGCATCTCAGTTAGCATGCGTTCGGGGCCAACTTTGAAAAATAATTCGGATTGTTGAATATCAATACTGGTTTGCGCAATCATCATGCGGTGCAAGCTGATGGCTTTATCGTCCATGACCAGCTCTAAAAAGCCATTACCAATGGCAATGAGTGCTTGTTCTAAACTTAAATTCGCCGGCAATTGAAAGCTGCTGGGCGGTAATTGCTGCTCACAGCAATCAATCACGCTTTGTGTAAACAAATCTTCTTTATCATTAAAATGACTGTACAAGGTAAGTTTCGAGACCTTAGCGCGCTCGGCAATTTCCATCATACTGACGTTGGCAAAGCCTTTCGCAGGAAAAAGCTCGGCGGCCGCCTGTAAGATATCTTGGCGTTTTTTGAGATTCTTTGGACGACCAAGGGTGGGTTTTAACATGCTCATCACATTAGTGTACCAATTAGTTCAGTATAATGATAGTATACCGCTGAGTACACTAATT
This sequence comes from Arenimonas sp., assembly GCA_017987065.1. Taxonomy (GTDB): domain Bacteria; phylum Pseudomonadota; class Gammaproteobacteria; order Xanthomonadales; family Xanthomonadaceae; genus Arenimonas. Next base: position 4,741 of record JAGNUI010000104.1, on the reverse strand, counting down.
GGATTGTTCAGATGAGCCGCAAGCAACTTCGTCATATTGTTCTGATAAGCGCAACCAGCCTTCTGTTGGGTGCATGTTCTAGCAACAATAAGCCCGCTGAACCCACCTTAGTTTTGGTGACGCATGCACAAAGCGCCAGCGCGCAATCGCAAGTTTTTGCAGGTGAGATTCGTGCACGAAAAGAAGCTAATTTGGCATTCCGCGTGCCTGGCAAAATAGCTAACCGTTATGTGGATTCAGGTGCACGTGTTGCAGCGGGGCAAGTTTTAGCGCGTTTGGATGATCAAGATCTCAGCTTACAAAGTCAAGCCGCCAATTCTAGCGTGCAGGCCTTAAAAGCCGATATGGACTTGGCGCAATCAGAACTTCGGCGCTATCGTGATTTGGTTGCCAAGCAACTGGTCTCGCAATCCTTATTTGACAGTAAAGTGGCGCAGGCCAATTCGGCTAAATCGCGTTATCAACAAGCCTTGGCCCAATACAAGCTTAATGCCAATCAAGCCTCTTATGCGGTAATTAGCGCGCCAGGCCCCGGAGTTATTAGCAAGCGCTTATTGGAAGTGGGGCAGGTGGTTTCTGCAGGCCAAACTGTTTTTGTATTTGCCGCCGATGGTTCGAGAGAAGTTTCAATCACAGTGGCAGAGCAGCACATACCAAATTTAAGTATAGGGCAATCAGTTTGGGTTGAATTATGGACCCGGCCAGGAAAAAGTTATCCTGCAAAAATTCGTGAAATTGCCGCCAGCGCCGATGAATTAACACGAACCTATTCGGTGCGTGTGGCCTTGAATGATAGCGACGTGCAAACGCAGCTAGGCCAAAGTGCTCGCGTGTTGTTATCTAATGAGCAAAATTCAATTCTTTCCGTGCCACTATCCGCATTAACGGAAAAAGACGGCAAGCCAGCCGTTTGGGTAATAGATGTAAAAAATGGTCGTGTGCACAAACGACTGGTTAAGGTTAGTTTGTACGGTGCGCAAGTGGCTGAAATCAGCGATGGCTTGTCGCAAAACGAATGGATTGTGCAAGCGGGCGTGCATTTGCTTCGCGAAAATGAAAGGGTTCAAGCAGTTGATCGCGACAACCGACCACTCAATTTCGCAAACAAGTCGGATCGTTCACCATGAGTGTCAATCTATCTTCGTGGGCCATAAAAAATCGCACCTTAGTTAGATACGCCATGTTGGTGCTGGCTTTAATCGGAATTTTTAGTTACCAACATCTTGGACAATCGGAAGATCCGCCATTCACTTTTAAAGTGATGGTGGTTCGCACTTTTTGGCCTGGTGCCACCGCTGCCGAAGTCAGTCAGCAAGTTACCGATCGGATTGAGAAAAAACTGTTGGAAACCGGCCAATATGAATTTATTCGTTCCTATTCCAAGCCGGGCGAATCGATGGTTATGTTTATTGCCAAAGATTCCTTGACCTCAGATCATATGCCGGATGTTTGGTATGGCGTTCGCAAAAAAGTAGGCGATATACGTCATACCTTGCCACAAGGTGTGCAAGGACCTTTTTTCAATGATGAATTTGGCGATACCTACGGTAATATTTATGCCTTAAGTGGCGAAGGCTTTGATTACGCCACACTTAAAAACTACGCAGAGCGCCTCGAATTAAACCTGCATCGTGTGCCCGATGTGGCTAAAGTAGAATTGATTGGACTGCAAGACGAAAAGATTTGGATTGAATTATCCAATACCAAATTGGCAACTCTAGGCTTGTCGATGTACCAAGTGCAACAAGCGATCGAAGCACAAAATGCGGTTAATTTCACTAGCTTTTTTGAAACAGAAACCGATCGCGTGCAATTGCGTGTTAGCGGTGCTTTTAAGTCCATTGACGAAATTCGAAACTTCCCTGTTCGTGCTGGCGATCGGAATTTCCGTTTGGGTGATATTGCCGAAATTTCGCGCGGCTTTTCAGACCCTTCAACACCAAAAATGCGTTTTATGGGTAAGCCAGGTATTGGTATCGCTGTGTCCATGCGCAAGGGTGGCGATATCATCGCGCTTGGTCAAAGTCTTGAGGATGAATTTCAGCGCTTAAAAAAAACGCTGCCGGCCGGTATCACCTTAGAAAAAGTATCCGATCAACCGGCTGCGGTAAAACATTCGGTCAGTGAATTTGTCAAAGTATTAGCAGAGGCGGTCATTATTGTTTTGCTGGTAACTTTCTTTTCATTGGGCAAGCGCCCAGGCCTAGTGGTTGCTTTGTCTATTCCGTTGGTTTTGGCGATGACATTTGCGGTGATGTATTATTTCAATATTGGCCTGCACAAAATTTCCTTGGGCGCGCTTATTCTGGCGCTCGGATTATTAGTGGATGATGCCATTATTGCGGTTGAAATGATGGCCGTAAAAATGGAACAGGGCTTTGATCGCTTATCTGCGGCTTCGTTTGCTTATACCAGCACGGCATTCCCGATGCTCACCGGCACGCTGATTACCGCCGCTGGATTTCTACCGATTGCCACAGCGGCTTCCTCAACCGGTGAATACACGCGCTCCATCTTCCAAGTGGTAACCATAGCCTTGCTATTAAGCTGGGTGGCTGCGGTTATTTTTATTCCCTATTTAGGCTATCGTTTGTTGCCAGATGCTCATACAGAAGTTGCGTCTAATAAAAAAAATCAGCGACTGAAACAACGCCTAGCACTTTTATTGCCGGTCCGTTTTCAAGTCTGGTTCGCAGAATCAGACCGTAACCACAAAGATCCCTATGATTCGGCCTTTTATCGGCAACTGAAAGAATGGGTGTCTTGGTGTGTTGATCATCGAGTTCTGGTTATGACAGCAACGCTGGTGATTTTTTTAGCATCGCTGATGTTGTTTCGCTTTGTGCCGCAACAATTCTTTCCGTCTTCAACACGTCTTGAGTTGATGGTTGATGTTGAATTGGCAGAGGGCGCGTCATTGAAAGATACCCAGCGTATGGCCTACGCATTGGAAGCAGAGCTGGCTAAACGCAAAGATTTGGTCAATTATGTCAGCCATATTGGTAGCGGCTCGCCACGCTTTTATTTGCCGCTCGATCAAAAACTACCACAAACCAATTTAGCGCAATTTGTGATTTTAACCAAAGACATTGAATCTCGCGAACAAGTTCGAAGCTGGTTAATTAATTTGATGGCGACTAAATTCCCAACGGTTCAATCGCGTGTTGCACGACTTGAAAACGGCCCGCCAGTTGGTTTCCCAATTCAATTTCGTGTCTCGGGCGAACACATTGATGAAGTGAAGCGTTTAGCGCGCGAAGTATCCGATAAAGTGCGTGAAAATCCAAATGTTGCCAATGTTAATTTGGATTGGGATGAGCCAAGCAAAGTAGTGCGTTTAAATATTGATCAAGATCGTGCTCGCGCGCTAGGTATTACGTCATCACACTTAGCGGCATTTTTACGCGGCTCACTATCGGGTACCAATGTGAGTACCTATCGTGAAGGCAATGAGTTGATTGAAATTCTATTGCGCGGCCCCGAAAACGAGCGGGTTAATCTAGATTTGTTAAGCAGTTTAGCGGTGCCGGTTGAGTCAGGTGCCAGCGTGCCTTTGGCACAAATCGCGACACTCGAATTCGCCATGGAAGACGGCATTATTTGGCATCGTAATCGGTTGCCAACCATTACGGTGCGTGCCGATGTTACGGATAACGCAACGCCACCAACCGTGACTGCGCAGATTTTACCAAGCCTAGAAGGTATTCGCGCCAGCTTGCCCAGTGGTTATTTATTGGAAACCGGTGGCACGGTTGAAGATGCAGGGCGTGGGTCGATGTCGGTGGCTGCAGGCGTGCCATTGTTCTTATTGGTGGTGATTACATTATTAATGATTCAATTAAAAAGTTTCCGACGTGCCTTTATGGTGCTATTAACGGCGCCACTCGGTTTGATTGGCGTCGTGGCGTTCTTGCTCATTTTCCGTGTGCCATTCGGGTTTGTTGCCATGCTAGGCACCATCGCTTTGAGTGGCATGATTATGCGTAACTCGGTGATTTTAGTCGGTCAAATTGATCACGACATTGATGAAGGTCAATCCCCGTATCAGGCGATTATCGATGCCACCGTGCGCCGTTTTAGGCCAATCGTTTTAACCGCATTAGCTGCAGTTCTAGCGATGATTCCCTTGTCGCGAAGTGTGTTCTTTGGCCCTATGGCAACAGCCATTATGGGTGGCTTAATTGTGGCAACTTTGCTGACCATCTTCTTTTTGCCAGCACTGTATGCCTCGTGGTTTAAGGTGACACGCGATACACCAGCACAGGCTTTGCATAACTAATGGAAATGATTCGAATCCAGGTTGCGAGCGATGATGAACTGATTGCGCATCTGTTTCCGGCATCAACAGAAACCCGTCGTGGTCGCAGCGTGATTGTTGGCCCAGCCACCGCGGTTGCACAAACTTATTACATCAAATTCTGCACCTATTTAGCCGAGCAGGGTTTTGATGTGCTTAGTTTTGATTTCCGTAGCGTTGGGCAGTCCATGAATCGCGCGATTCGCGACTACAACAATGTTGGCTTCAGCGACTGGGCCGAGCACGACTACCCAGCGGTTATTGATTTTATGCACACACAATTCCCCAATCAGCCACTGTATGTTGTTGGCCACAGTGTTGGTGGCTGGATGCCGGGTGCAACGCGTGCCAGTCATCGTATTGACGGCATATTAGGCGTGGCTGCGCTGTCAGCCTATTGGCCATTGATGGCACGCCCTCATCGCTATGGGCATTGGCTAACTT
>JAGNUI010000103.1 GCA_017987065.1 Arenimonas sp. | reverse complement strand
CCTGTTTTGATGGCATCACTACGCATGTTGTAATCCTTTATGCCGCTTTTGTTTGTTGCAATTGATGAAGTGCAGCGATAACCGCCTGCGTGATTTGTTGGGTGCTGGCGGTACCGGATAAATCGCGCGTCAATTCAGCGTGTTCGATAACCTCAGCAACAGCAGCTTCAATATCTGCCGCTTCGCGCTCTAACCCAAAACTGTAGCGCAGCATCAAAGCCGCGCTCAATATGCAGCCAATCGGATTGGCAAAAGATTTGCCGGCAATATCGGGTGCGGAGCCGTGAATAGGTTCATACAAACCACGACTTCCCATGCCTAATGAGGCTGATGGTAATAAGCCCAATGAGCCAGCTAAAACAGCGGCTTCATCGCTTAGAATATCGCCGAATAAATTTTCAGTGACTAACACATCGTAGGCAGCAGGCTGAGTCACCAACAACATAGCCATTGAATCCACCAACTGGTGTTCCAGCATCACATCCGGATAATGTTTGGCAACTTGATTCACCGTCTCGCGCCACAAGCGTGAGGTTTCCAAAACATTGGCTTTATCAATGGAGGTTACTTTTTTACGGCGATTTTGTGCTAATTGAAAGGCTTTGTGCGCAACCCGCTCAATTTCGATCACCGTATAACGACATTCATCGCTAGCCGATTCGGCATCACGGGTTTTCTTACCGAAATAACTGCCGCCGGTTAATTCCCGCACAAACACAAAATCAACATCTTGCAAACGCTCTGGCTTGACAGGTGAATACTGCGCAGCGCGCGGAAATATTTTGATAGGGCGAATATTGGCAAATACATTGAGCAAACCACGCAAGGCTAATAAGCCTTGCTCAGGACGAACGCTGGCCTGTGGATCTGACCATTGTGGGCCACCAACTGCGCCCAACAAAACGGCATCCGAAGATAGGCAGGCTTTTTGGCTAACTTGTGGCAAAGCGCTACCGGTGGCATCTATGGCACAACCGCCAATTAAGTGCGTCTCAAACACAAATTCATGCTGATTCAAGGTGGCAATGTGGTGCAAAACACTCACCGCAGCATCGATAACTTCTGGGCCAATGCCATCGCCAGGCAATAACGTGATACGTGCTTTCATGCGGCAATCCTTTTGGTTTCAAAGGCAGTAATCGCGGGCTCTTGATTCAATAAATAGCCCAGCTGATCAACACCCTGCAACAAACAAGTGCGCGCAAAGCCATCTACATCAAACCGAAAGCGACCGCCATCTGGCAATTCAATATGACAATCTTGCAAATTAATGGCAATTTCAATACCGGGATTGTTTAGAAAAAAAGCGTGTTCTTGCGCACTAATTTGCAATGCTAACAAGCCGTTTTTCAGGGCATTGCTACGGAAGATATCGGCAATTTCCGAACTTAATACAGCTTGGATTCCGTAGTCTAATAATGCCCATGGCGCATGTTCGCGTGATGAACCACAGGCAAAGTTTTTACCCGCAATTAATATTTTGCACTCGCGTGCTTCCATTTTATTCAATGGGAAATCTGCATTTTCATTGCCGTCTTTATCAAAACGCCAATCATGAAAAGCAAACTGTCCCAAACCTTTACGCTCTGTGGTAGTTAAAAAACGCGCCGGAATAATACGATCGGTATCAATGTTTTCAACTGGCAGCACGGCAGTGCGTGAGCGAATAACGGTAATTGATTTCATGCCGCTTGCTCCCTCTGATTAAGATACGCAGTTGGATCAGCAATGCAGCCGGCAATGGCGCTAGCAGCGGCAACGGCAGGGCTGGCTAAAATAGTACGCACGCCTTGCCCTTGGCGACCTTCGAAATTACGATTGCTGGTGCTGACTACCAATTCACCCGGCTGCGCTTTATCGCCATTCATAGCGATGCACATGGAGCAACCTGGCTCGCGCCATTGCGCGCCCGCTTGCGTGAAAATAATATCCAAGCCTTCGGCTTCGGCTGCTTTTTGCACCGGCACCGAACCCGGCACCACCAACATGCGCACGTGCTTGGCCACGCTGCGACCTTGCAAAACCTCGGCGGCCGCCCGTAAATCAGAAAGACGTGAATTGGTGCAACTGCCAATAAACACCACATCAACTTTGGTGCCTTGCAATGCATGACCAGCCTGCAATTGCATATAATGCAAGGCATTTTGTTCTTGGCTATCAGCCGCTGCAGGGATACTGGCATGAATGGCCATCACCATGCCTGGGTTTGTGCCATAGCTCAGTGTAATTGGCACCGTAGCGGCATCAATAATAATTTGCTTATCGTAACTGGCGCCAGCTTCGGTTGGCAGTTGACGCCATTTTTCCAATGCGTCTTGCCACGCATTGCCTTGTGGCACTTCGCTACGTCCTTGCAAATAATCGAAAGTAATTTGATCGGGTGCAATTAATCCCGCGCGTGCGCCTGCTTCAATCGACATATTGCACAGGGTCATGCGTTGTTCCATGTTCAAGGCCGAAATGGTACTGCCATGAAATTCGAACACATAGCCTGTGCCGCCATTGAAGCCAATTTTACCGATGATATGCAAAGCTAAATCTTTGGCACTCACACCGGCAGCCAATTCGCCATCGACTTGTACGGAGAAATTTTTTGGTTTGCGTTGCAATAAACATTGCGTGGCCAATACATGGCCCACTTCGGTGGTGCCAATGCCAAAGGCTAACGCGCCAAAGGCACCATGGGTAGAAGTATGACTATCACCACAGACAATGGTCATGCCAGGTTGCGTGGCGCCTAATTCAGGGCCAATCACATGCACGATGCCACGATGTTCGCTGTTCCAGCCATGTAAATGAATACCAAACTCTTGGCAATTACGTTCAAGGGTGTGCACTTGTTCGGCGGCCTGCGTGGTGATGTAGGTATGTTGCCCCGTTGCATCAGGTTTTTGCGTTGGCGTGGAATGATCTAAGGTAGCCAAAACACGCTCGGGACAACGAACCTGCAAACCACGCTGACGCAATTCAGTAAAGGCTTGTGGCGAGGTGACTTCATGGATTAAATGTAAATCCACATACATCACTCCTGGTGCCTCAACCGATTCCGCTTGCACACAATGTGCATCCCAGATTTTATCGAGCAACGTGCGTGCATTGGGTGATGTGTTTGTCATACTGTAACCGCCTCTGATGCAGGTGCTGATATTGTATTTTTTGGTAACTTGATACGCTCAATGCGATTGACCACTTCCAAGGCTGCTAAAGCTGCAGCCTCCACGATGTCGGTGGATACGCCATTACCGCGCACTTCGCGACCTTGATAATCGACGATGATGCTGGCTTGGCCTTGCGCATCGCCACCGTTACTGAGTGAGTGAATATGAAAATTTTGAATCGTTAAGGCATGCCCTGTGGCGCGTTCGAAAGCACTTAAAATGGCATGCACGGGGCCATCACCAATCGAGGCTTCATTAATTTCAAAACCGTCATCGTGCCTTAAGCGCACCGAAGCCGAGGCGCTGCCGCCGTTATGGCTACTGGTATGCCATTGTTCAATATGCCAAGGACCACTGGCTTCAGGATCGTGGCCATTGGCAAAAGCTTCCAAATCGTTGTCAAAAACTTCGCGTTTTTTATCAGCCAAGGTTTTAAAGTCGGTAAATATTTGCTCAAATTGCACGTCTTCCGGATGATGACCCAACATCGCTAAACGTTCGCGCAAGGCATGCCGACCACTGTGCTTGCCAAGTACCAATTGCGAGCGTTCAAAACCAACTTCTTCAGGCTTCATAATTTCGTAGGTGCCACGATGTTTCAGCATGCCATGCTGATGAATACCAGCCTCATGGGCAAAGGCATTTTCACCAATCACCGCTTTATTGCGTGGCAATGCAATGCCCATCATGGTGTTAAACATCCGCGCGGTTGGATACAAACGCTGGGTAATGATGTTGGTATCCACGGCATACAATTCTTTACGGGTTTTTATGGCCATCACCACTTCTTCCAAAGCAGCATTACCAGCGCGCTCACCAATGCCGGTTAAGGTGCATTCCACTTGCCTTGCACCCGCGGAAACGGCCGCCAAACTATTAGCCACCGCCATGCCTAAATCGTTGTGGCAGTGCACGCTAATAATCGCATCGTCAATATTGCGCACATGATTTTTAATAAAGGTAATGCGTTCAAACATTTCTGCTGGCGTGGTGTAACCAACGGTATCGGGAATATTGACGGTACTGGCGCCGGCCTCGATAACCGCTGCTAAGACTTCCGCTAAATAGTTCGGCTCGGTGCGCATCGCATCTTCGGCAGAAAATTCCACGTCGTCAAAATAACGGCGGGCCTGCAAGACACTGGCAACCGCCGTATCAATAACTTGTTGCTTACTCATTGCTAATTTGAACTCCCGGTGCAAGGGGCTAGTAGCAATAAAGATATGAATACGTGACCGCTCAGCACCTTCTAAGGCGCGCGCCGTGGTTTCAATGTCACCTTTTTGGCAACGTGCCAAAGAGCAAATGATTGGCCCGCGTACTTCTTGAGCAATTTGTTGGATGGAAGCAAAATCTTGGTCGGAGGCTTGCGCAAATCCGGCTTCAATAATATCAACACCAAGTTCCGCTAAGGCCTGCGCCATACGACGTTTTTGACTGCGACTCATCGAATAGCCTGGTGCTTGTTCGCCGTCACGCAAGGTCGTATCAAAAATACGAACGTGTGAATCTGTGTTGTTGCTAAATGTTGAAATATTCATAAAATTCCTGATTCGTGCTTAACAAAAAACCCCGCTTTGTTGGAGGCGGGGTTTTGGTGTTTGTCTTATTTTTAGACTTGCACGTTAACCCGAACCCCCAGTAATAAGGAGTACGAGTACGACAATATGTACTTCGTTGTTTGATTTGGGTTGGGTTGAATATTTGTGCATGAATTTATCGTAGACCGCTTGTTTACGAGCTGTCAACACTTTTATTAGTTTATTTTATATATATTCGATTTATAAATATTTATTATTAACAATACTTATTATAAATCGACAAAATACCACACATCATACGACACAGAATAATTAGCAATCTGTAGGGTGGGCCTTGGCCCACCGTGCAACCCACCGTATCTCTCGTGGCTATAAAACGGTGGGCCAAGGCCCACCCTACAACTTATTATTCAAACTCAAATTAAATTCCCGCCATTGTTGGGGCTCATTGATATTCATGCCATCAAAATCTGCCAACGGCAGGGCCAGGCTGTTTAAAACCCGATGTAAATGCCAGATGGAAAAGTTCGGAGTTGGCGAATCGAAAATGCCATTGATTGCCTTAAGCAACGACTCTGTGTGGCGAAATAAAGCCGGTAATGGATGTCCT
>JAGNUI010000102.1 GCA_017987065.1 Arenimonas sp. | reverse complement strand
ACAGGTACACCAGAAATTATAATTTTCGCGGTTTCAGCATGTAGTTTTTTTTCCACACCCCAACGCGCCTGATATTTTTCAGCCAATGCATCAATAAACCAAAACCCGGCGTTGTGCCGGGTTCGGATATATTCGGAGCCAGGGTTACCTAGTCCTACCAATAGCTTAATCGCATCCATAATCATTACCCAAAGAGCTCTAAAATTTGAGCTCTTTGATGTAAAGCTATTACTTTTTCTTAGCCGGTGCTGGTGCAGCTGGTGCAGCGCCTGCTTTTGCCGACTTCGTTGAAGGCACAGCAACGGCTTCAGTAGCGGCTGTATCTTCATCGGTACCGCGAGCAAACTTAGCAATAACAACAGCCAAATCATGTTCTTTGCTCAACTTCAATGCTGGAATTTCAACATTGGCTGGCAATTTGATATTTGACATATGGATGATATCGCCAGCGCTTAATTCACTTAAATCAACACTGATAAATTCAGGCAAATCACGTGGCAAGCAAATAATGGTCAACTCATGCAATTCATGGGTGACAATCACGTTAGCGGTTTTACCAGCCGGTGATTTTTCTTGGTTCAAGAAGTGCAATGGCACATTGAACTTGATGGCTTCGTTAGCATTGACGCGTTGGAAATCCAAATGCATGATTTGTTGCTTATACGGATGACGCTGCATATCGCGCAATAGAACTTGCTCCGAATTGCCGTCAATGTTTAAGGAAAGAATCGAGGCATAGAACCATTCGCTTTGGCTAATATGCCAAAGATGATTGTGTTCAATTTGGATATTGACGGGTGCATTTGTACCACCGTAAACGATGGCAGGCACGTGACCGGCATGACGTAGGCGGCGGCTCGCACCTTTGCCCTCATCATTACGGGCGCTTGCATTAATATTATGTTCTGACATAAACAATTACCTTATTTAATAAAATATCCGCCTCGCAGCGGAGAATTCACTCACACGCGACCATGTGAGCAACGGTAGAGTTTTTATTTGGACAAAGCCAAACACCCACTCAAAAAATTAATCCACATACAACGAACTGACTGACTCACCAATGGCTATACGGCGTATTGTTTCGGCTAAAACCTCAGCCACACTTAACTGCCGGATACGACCACAAGCCTTAGCAGCTTCGCTTAACGGTATCGTGTCGGTGACCACTAATTCGTCTAAAGATGAGTTCATGACGTTGTCAATGGCCGCCCCAGACAGTACCGGATGGGTGCAATAGGCTACCACTTTTATGGCCCCTTGTGCTTTTAAAGCATTAGCTGCTGCACACAAAGTGCCCGCCGTATCAACAATATCATCAACCATGACGCAGGTTTTGCCCGATACATCGCCGATGATATTCATCACTGTGGAGACATTAGCGCGTGGCCGGCGTTTATCGATAATAGCCAAATCGGCATCATCCAAACGCTTGGCAATAGCACGTGCGCGCACCACACCACCAACGTCTGGCGACACCACGATGACGTTTTCAGTGCCATGATTGCGCCAAATATCGGCTAATAACAGCGGTGAAGCGTACACGTTATCAACATGAATATCAAAGAAACCTTGAATTTGTTCAGCGTGCAAATCCATGGTGATTAGGCGGGTTGTGTTAACCACCGAAAACATTTTAGCGACCACTTTTGCCGTAATTGGAACGCGAGCTGAGCGTGGCCGACGATCTTGGCGGGCGTAACCAAAATAAGGCACCACGGCGGTGACCGAATTTGCAGCCGCGCGATTTAAGGCATCAATCAGCGCCAAAAGCTCCATGAGATTTTCTGCTGAAGGCGCATTGGTTGGCTGAATAACGAAAACATCCTGGGAACGAACGTTTTCTTCGATCTCAACTTGAACCTCGCCATCTGAGAATTTGCCAACCAGCGCTTTACCCATTGGCACGCCAAGCTCGCGGCAGACAGCCTGAGCCAAAGGGCGGTTAGCATTACCCGAAAAGACGAGCATGTTTTGCTTACTCATTTTTAACCCTTTGACGCGAGAGAAATTGGCTGGGGCGGTAGGATTCGAACCTACGGATGCCAGGATCAAAACCTGGTGCCTTGGGCCTCTTGGCGACGCCCCAATTTCTTATGTAATTAATTCGTGCCTTGCTTGCTTAAGTGCTTGCAAAAGCGGCGATTCCGAAGCTGACCTTACCACCCAAGAACGGTAATCATCAGGCAACTTTGCTTGCATTTCAAACGCTTCTACTTCCGAAGAAAGACGCATAAAACACCCGCCGCCGGTACCGGTAAGCGCAATTGTTCCGTAATGTGACATGCTTTCAAACAATCGATTAATTCGAGGCTGAAGCTGTCGCACTACCGGTTCAAACGCGTTATCGAGCAACGAACCATTTACGTAGTTGGCTATTTTCACCAATTTTTGCGCTCTCGTCAATTGCGTTGAGCGAAAAAGTTCAGCTGTTGGCACATGAACGCCGCTATCAATCAATAAAAACCACGCTTCCGGCAACTGAATAGGCGTTAATATTTCCCCCACCCCTTCCGCCCAAGCGTTCTGACCCAAAACAAAAACGGGCACGTCTGCGCCAAGTTTTAACCCTATCTCAAGCAATTGCGTGTGCGACAGGGCCAATTTCCATAAAAAATTTAAGGCCACTAAAACACTCGCCGCATCTGATGAACCACCACCAAAACCACCGCCCAAGGGAATTTGCTTGTCCACTTGAATATCAGCGCCTAACCGGCACTGCGTATAGGTTTGCAATGCCCTTGCGGCTTTTACAACAATATCCTGATCAGCCGGCACATCGTACGAGTGGGTGTTTTCAAGGCTTATACGGCCATCTTGGCGCACATTTATCCGAACCGTATCACCCCAGCTGAGCAGCTGGAAAACGGTTTGCAGATTATGATAACCATCGGCACGCCGGCCGCTAATGCGTAAAAAAAGATTTACTTTGGCAGGCGCTGGCCAAACACTCCAAACACGCTCATTCACCAGCCACCTCCCGCCATTGATCGATAACCACGCGCAATCGAGTTTCACCCTGGCTTATCTCAATTTTTTTCGGCAATACTGCGGGTTCCTGCGTCCATTCCTGATATTGCCAACGCCAGCCATCAATATCCACTTGGTAAGGCAAGCCCTCACGCCAAACAATCGATGCGTTCGAATGGCCAGACCAATCGGCTCGCAAGCCCGAAGCCATTATTGTGTAAGGGATCGGGGCATTCAGTACCTCTTGCATTAATACTTCCGGCGAGCCTTCACGACGAACACCCTTATTACTGATGAGTTGCGCCTTATCTTCACTAACCATCAGATTGATTGTGCCAATATTTAAGGCTGAAGTTAGCGTCAAGTTAGTGGTGCGCTTGTTTTGCTGCCATTGAGCCTTGGCTGAACCACCATTGCCAAGGTGTGAGTAAGCCAATCGGCCATTGAAAGCCCACTGTTCATGCGCCGCTAAATAAGCCATGCGTAGATTATTGTCTGCACCCATCGGCTCCGGTTGATTCGGTACTGTGGCGCAGGCAGATAGAAACAAACACATCAACAGCAATGCCTGCTTCAAGGCAAGCGCTCCTTAAACTCCAGCAATTCCAATTCATTTTTATCGAGATTCAGACCTTTCTGCAAATAATCATTAGCCTGTTCTTTGTCGCCTAATTGCCAATAAACTTGCGCGAGATGCCCTGCAGTTACAGCACTGGGGGTTAACTTCCAAGCCTTTTGAAGAGGTGGCAAGGCTTCAGTATTACGACCCAAACGGTGCAAAACATAGCCATAACTATCCAATATTTCAGCACGATTGGGCGATAACAAATAAGCCTGTTCAATGGGTTTATAGGCGACACGTGGGCGATTAAAATCTTTTGCCAATATATAGCCGTAGGTATTCAATGCATTGGCATCGGCCGGTGAGAATTTAAGTATTTCCTGCAATTGTTTCAGCCCTTCTTTGGGAAGATTTTTCTCAAAGAAGTACATGGCATATTGATACCGTATTCGATGCGCTAATGGCCACAACTTCAAAGCACGCTGATAAACTGCGGCTTTATGCAAGCCTTCTGGGTCGTCAGATTTAAAGCGATAAAATTGTATTTCTGTGAGAAAAGCTTCCCGGCGGATTTCCTCTGAAAAATTGCTATCGTTTTGAATTTTGAGTAGCCAAGAAAATGCCTGATCCGTTTTATTTTGTTTAAAAAGAACGTGGGCTAAGCGTATCGCGGCAATCGTTGGCGTGTTTAACGACAAAGCCTCTTGATAAAACCCTTCTGCGGCCAACCAATCTTTGCTTAACTCCGCTAAGGAACCTAAAAGTACGGCTTGTTGAAAAGAACTCAACTTGATATCACTGACGATATCTGTAGCTAATTGATTGTTTTTTAATTGATCGACCGACTGACTGAGTAAAATAATACGCTGGTAATAGGTATTGCCGTCTTGGGGCAGCGCAAGCAACCAACGCATTGCTTGCAGACTATTATCTGATCGACGTGCTAACTCAAACACTCTACGCTGCTGGTATTCGTCATAATCAGCCGGCTTAAGTTGCTCTAATAATTGGCTACATTTCGCTGGCATCACACCATTACAAACCTCGATTGCTTGCGCTAATGCCAATTCTTTAGAGCCTGCTTGCAATCGATTCTTTAACGATTTTGCTAGCTCTGGCATTTGCAGTTGCGCTGAAATTTGTAACAACTCAAATACTTCGGCATCACTAAGCAACTTTTGTTTAGCGTACAGTTCTAAAGCTAAGCTCACTGTGCTTTGATCATCTTCCGCATGCCGAAAAACGATCTCCCTCGACAATAAATTACCCGCACCAGCTTTTGATAAAAGCAAAGCCTGCCAAATCGTTTGTGCCTCTTGCGCTTGCTCTTGACGTAATGCCAATGCAAGCCGCAACGCTAGTAATTCCTGTTGTTTTGATGCTTGCACGGCGGCTAAGCTTAACAAATTCTTCAACCACGCAAAATCGCCAGCAGCGATTGCAAATTGTGCGGAACGAGTGAGTTCTGATTCGCTTAAAGCGGCTACTGGGCGTTTTTTGTAATAGGAAAATGCTTGCTCAAAGGCGCCACTTTGAAATGCAAACTCACTTTCAACTAAACCCTGCAATTGTGGCATTGAATCTGTTGATTCTGCATTCGCAAGCGTAGCTGCCAGACCTAATTTAGGTACAACAATTAAAGCCAACAACAAAGGAAAATGAGATGGTCGCATACAGAACAGTGTACACAGGCTAAAATGAACCGTCATTGTCTGAGTTTTATTATGGCTTTATCCGTTCTGGGTCTCAATCACCATTCTGCACCGGTCACCTTGCGGGAACGCGT
>JAGNUI010000101.1:1793-5414 GCA_017987065.1 Arenimonas sp. | reverse complement strand
GAAACACATCATCGTCATCCGCAAGGTTCGCTCGGCGCGCAGTGCGTCAATTGCCATATGCCGGAGAAAACCTATATGGTCATTGATCCGCGCCGTGATCACAGTATGCGTATTCCGCGTCCCGATATCAGCGTGATAACTGGCGCGCCAAATGCCTGCAACAGTTGCCATCGCGAAGACGATGCGGCATGGGCGGCTGATGCGATAAAAAGTTGGGGCGTTACGCAACCGAAAGGCTACCAGCAATTTAGTGGTGCATTTCATGCGGCCGCTAGCAACGCGCCAGATGCTAATGTGCAGTTAGCCAATATTGCTGCAGGAACTCAACATCCTGCAATAGCACGCGCCGGCGCTTTGGAATTGCTCGCCAATTACCCAACTGAGATGTCAGCATTCACGGCAGGCAAAGCGCTAAACGATACTGACCCGCTGGTGCGTAGAGCCGCAATTATGGCATTGCAAAATCTGCCAGC
The DNA here is from genome assembly GCA_017987065.1 of Arenimonas sp. Lineage (GTDB taxonomy): Bacteria > Pseudomonadota > Gammaproteobacteria > Xanthomonadales > Xanthomonadaceae > Arenimonas. The sequence goes on along the minus strand of JAGNUI010000101.1, from coordinate 4,941 downwards.
AGCGCAACGCTTAACGCAACTGGCACCCTTGTTAAACGATCCAATACGCACCGTGCGCATGGAAGCAGCTAATGCGTTGGTGGATGCAATGTTGGGAGCCACGCCTGAACAATTACAAGCTTTTAACAAAGCGGCCGCTGAATATGTGGCAGCGCAGAAATTTATTGCCGATACGTCTGAAGGGCAATCGGCTTTGGGTAGCTTCTATGCCAGACAAGGAAAATACGCCGAGGCTGAAAAGCAAATGCAAATGGCCTTGAAACTAGACCCCAATTTTATACCGGTGTATGTCAATTTAGCCGATGTCTATCGCATGCAAGGGCGCGAAGTAGAAAGCGATTTGACACTCCGACAGGGAATAAAAAAATCCCCGCAAAATGCTGCCGTACATCATTCGCTTGGCTTGTCGTTAATTCGCCAGAAAAAATTGCCGGAAGCAATCATTGAGCTGCGCAAGAGTGCCCAGCTTGCGCCGCAGAATACCCGTTATGCCTACGTTTTGGCCGTTGCCTACAATTCGGCCGGGCAAAACCCGGCGGCTTTTTTGGAAATACGCCGCGCATTAAAACAAAGCCCGAATGATCTTGATTTATTGATTGCTGGCGCCACCTTTGCAAAAGAATCGGATGATTCTGAGCAAATTCGTTTTTATGTGCAAGAGCTCATGAATCGCTATCCCAATGATCCAAATGTTCGGCAGTTTCTGCAAGAGTTTAATCAATAGCTCAGTGCAGCTTAGGCTACATACTATTTCGCGTATCAATCAATACTTGATCATCAGCATCAATGCGTATTAAGCCAAAGCGCGGATATTCTAAATCAATAATAATGTAGAACGACATGATAATGGTGATGGCAAAAACCGCGCGGTGTAGCCAGGCTTGATTTTTATTGGCGGCGGTATCGTAGCCAATCAACAGCGCTGAAAGCAAACTGAGTAAAATCAATAAACAATAAATAATCATCGGTGGATGATTATGTGTTGCCATTGTGCGAGTAGTAGTAATATCAATCATGGCATTTAGCGCTGGCAGCAAAAGCTTAGTTGCATCAGGCATTGCCCTTGGGTTTTTTGATGCCACAATCGCGTCTTGCCAAATATCTTTTTGAAGTTTAGCAATTAACGCCGAATCTTTTTTTACTTGTTCGGTTTTGTGAAGATCATTAAAACTGCTGATTCGTAAATCGGTGTAGCGCTTAAATTGTTCTCGCAAAGCAGGTTGGTCTTCGGGAGCGAGTAAATCAATACGCAGGTAGGCGGTGCCAATATTGTTGGCCTCTTCCACAATTAAATGCCGTCTGTCTTCAAAGCGTGAAGCAGCGCCGGTAAAGGTAAATGCAATCAGCAAGCCAAGTAAAGCAAAAATGGCGCCAACTGAAGAGCCGGTACCTGAGTCTAGACCGTTGGGGTTTCGTTGTAGTTGCCGATTACCAATTTTACGCCCGATGTTTGAAAATACAAACATGCCGATGAGTAAAATGCCACACAGGATGAGCATTGAAATAAAAGTGTTCATAATGAGTCCGTTGAATACGAAAAAATGGTTGAAGGGAATTAGTGTTCATTGTTGCGATTTTATGAAAATTCAGCAAGTATGAACATTCATCATTTTAAGAATCTGCTACGACCATGACGATTAGCTTAAAGCAATGGCAACAAGATGGTAGTTATTTTCATTTTAATGGCCATAATTTGTTTGCGATTAAAGCCGGACAAGGCTCGGCCTTACTATTGATTCACGGCTTTCCAAGCTCTAGCTTCGATTGGATCGAACTGTGGCCGGCATTGTCAAAACATTATCAACTGTATGCGCTCGATATGCTTGGGTTTGGTCTGTCTGAAAAGCCAAGTGATTACAACTATTCCCTTAAAAACTCGGCTGACCAATGGCAAGCCTATGTTCAGAGCCAGGGTTTAACCGAGGTTTCAATTCTCGCGCACGATTATGGTGATACGGTGTTGCAAGAACTGTTAGCGCGTCAGCTTGAAGGTACGTTGCCTTTTAAGATTAGCAAAGCCTGTCTGCTCAATGGCGGTATTTTTCCGGAAGCCACTTTCCCCATCTTGATGCAAAAATTATTACTAAGCCGTATTGGCCCACTAGTGGCGCGTTTGTCAAATTTTAAGCGCTTCGCCAAAAGTATGCGTTCAATTTGCACGCGCGAATTAAGCGATGCGCATTTGCAAGCGCACTGGCAATTGCTGAATAATCATCATGGACGGTTGCAGATGCCGAAAATTATTCAATACATTCGCGAACGCCATCAATTTCGTACCCGTTGGCTTGGGGCATTGCAAAATGCCACAATTCCGTTGTGTTTAATTAATGGTGTGGATGATCCCATTTCCGGTGCAAGTATTGTTAAACGCTGGCGCGAATTATTGCCGCAGTCACACGTTGTGGAATTGCATAATGTGGGCCATTATCCGCAATGGGAAGACCCAGAGCAGGTCTATCTTGAAGTCCAAAATTTTTTAGGTACTTAACAAAAAAGCGACCCGAAGGTCGCTTTTGATTAGCAAAATTGCAAACATTAAAACTTAAATGCGTAACCCACTTGCGGGCCGTACAAGCTCAAATCTAAATTGCTGGCGGTGTTACCAATTGGAATCTCGACACCCATGTAGCGGTAGCCGAATGCCCATGCGCCGGTTTTGGTGGCATAAATTGCATTAGCAGCTAACAACCATGTGCCTTCAGTATCACCGAATGAGTAATCACCACGGAAATTTAAAGCCCATTTTTCGTTTAATGGCACGGTGTATTTGGCACCAATTAAGAAATCGGTCCAACTGCCGTCACCATTGAATGATCTTGCAATGGCGTTGTTGTTGGTGGCAAGCTTCAAATCAAGACCTAGCTGTACGTCGAGGTAGCGAATACCTGCATATGGTTCAAAGCCGGCAAATTTTGTATCGTTTGGCGACCAAACAACAGCCAAATCAACAATCCAATCTTGATTTTCAACAGTTTGATTGAAATCAACTGCGCCAGCGCCAAAGTCATACGATCTTCTATTGCTTTCGGTTAAATCGGCATAGGTAATTTCATTCAAAACGCCCCAGTCTTCGCCTTGCGCTTGCGTGTGAACCATAAAGCCCCACACTAAATAATTCATAATATTGGTGCTGCCATTGCCATTATTA
>JAGNUI010000101.1:0-1693 GCA_017987065.1 Arenimonas sp. | reverse complement strand
GAGGCAACACCGGGCAGATTGCGCTCTTCAACGGCAAAGTATTTTTTGCTTTTTTTGAACAGCTCGCTGAGTTTTTTGAATCCATACAAGCGCGAATCAAAATCGGGGCGGATTTTGGTTAAATAAGAACCGACTGCCCCCAAGTGCGCCCAACCGTTTTCGTCAGACTCTTCTTCAATGGCTTGGCGAATCAGTTCAATAGGCAAAGACGAATCCGCGCTACTGGCTGGTTCGGGCTCAGTAATTTTCGCTTTCGGGACGTTAGCTTTTTTACTCGGCTTGAGTGCTGTGCTTGAGACAGCGGCATTGATTTTACTAGATGCATCGGGACGCAACACTTCGGTATAGACAAATTTATCGCACGCGGCTACGAAGGATTCGGGTGTTTTTTTCTCACCAAAACCAAACACCATCAAGCCTTCTTCACGTAATCGCTGTGCCAAGCGGGTAAAGTCGCTGTCGCTGGAGATAATGCAAAAGCCATCAAAGCGCCCTGTGTACATCAAATCCATGGCATCAATAATCATCGCGCTATCGGTGGCGTTCTTACCGGTAGTGTAGGGAAATTGCTGTACGGGATTAATGGAGTGCTTGAGCAAGCTTTTTTTCCATTGCGCGGTATGGGTGGAGGTCCAATCACCGTAAATACGTTTCACACTGGCAATGCCATAGCGGGCAATTTCAGCCAAAAGACCTTCAATAATACTCGCCTGCGCATTATCAGCATCAATCAATACCGCCAGCCGGCGCTGTCCGTCTTCGAGCGTATTTTTTGGAAGATTAGGAATTTTCATTCTCTGAGTGCCGTTTTAATCATCGACCGGTCATTTCAAAAATGGAATGAACCCGTTTAGTGCAGCATACATAAAGCCCCAGGCGGCTACCGTGGCTAAGAAATTCAAGGCCGCATGATTTTGTTTACACAACTGCCAATTCCAATAAATAACCGCTTCGCCGGTGGCTGGCCATTGCGGGATAAAACGTCGGACCGTTGCACAATAGTGGGCATAGGATTCCGTAAAAATTGCGATCAGACGTTTTTCTTCACGCTGCACACGGGCGCTCATATAAAGCCAATATAAAATGCTAAATGCAGCCATTAGCCACCAGTTGCCAAGCAGCATTAAGAAGCCAAGCATAATGAAGAAGCGGCCAAGATACATTGGGTTACGAACCATGGTGTAAGGGCCTCGAGCGGTCAGCGTGGCGTTTTTGTCGAGCGAGGCAAAGCACCAGATTTGGATGAACAGACCAAACATGGAAACGAGAAATCCAGCCAATAACCAATCGCTGTGCGCATATTGTGTAAGCAATAACATGGCAATGATGCCGATAGGTACGCGTAATTTCACCAACAGTTTGCGCAGGCCTAAATGGTGGAACAAACCGCCTGATGTCTCTTTCATAGTGTCTCCATTTTTAATTATTTAGCACGCGGTTTTTTTGAACCGAATGTTGGGTATCCGCGTAACAGCCAAAAGCGACGGAAACGATTACTTCTTTCCAGTACTTCGCGGCGTGTCTCGTCTAGGGTTTGAGGTTGCCATAAATTCCAACGCTTGTATACACCGCCCAGATCAATATCCTCTAAGATTCGGCGCAGAAAATTCGGCATCCAACGGGTCGATAAACTGGATTGGAAATCGATGATTGCCGGTTTGCCATTGGGTTGTACCAGAATATTTTTTGGCCC
>JAGNUI010000100.1 GCA_017987065.1 Arenimonas sp. | reverse complement strand
CGACAACTGACACACCAGCTTCCCCATATATTTAAGACAAAAGCGCGTCCTTTTAAATCTTGCAAGCCGATACTTTGCTGCGGCATGTTCAACTCAGGCAAATTTAATGCAGGCGCTTGTTTGCCGATTAAAGGCGATGGGATAGCCGAGGTATCTTTGCCTGAATTCATACGCACACCAACAAACAGCAACACAGCTAATGCAATAAATGCCAATAAGGGTAATAGTCGACTCATCATGGTGCGGGCTTCGCTTTAAAGCGCTTATCAAACACAACTAGCAGTGCGCCGAGTGCCATCATCAAAGCGCCAAACCAAATCCAACGAATAAACGGCTTCACATACAAACGCAACGCCCAGCCACCTTGATCATCAATGGGCTCACCTAAAGCCACATATAAATCGCGACTGGCATTGCCGTGCATGTCGGCTTCCGTTAATGTGCTGCCGCCTGAGGCGTACTGACGTTTTTCAGGGTGCAATATGGTAATGGCTTGTTGATTTTTGGCAATAGCAATCGCACCACGTTGCGCGATGTAATTAGGGCCAGTGATTTGTTGAACGCCTTGGAAGGTAAATTGATAAGCGCCAATTTCAAACTGTTGCCCTGGTTTGGCAGCCACATCTTTTTCAACGCTAAGGCCTTCAGTCATCATCACCCCGAAACAAAATACTGCCAAGCCGGTATGCGCTAAAATCATGCCACTCATTTCAGCGGTGAAGCGCCCTTGTGCATGCTTGATGCGGTGCCATACAAAGCGCATGGTGCCAAGAAAAATCCACAGCCCAGCGAAGTAGGCGATGGCAGTTTTGATGGGATGCTGTGGGGCGTGAAAATATTTCCATGTGGCAACCACCAGCGCCAATACAAACCACGGCAATAGCCATTTTGTTACAGTACTAAGCTGTTCGTTTTGCCAGCGCGATAAAGGCCCAAACGGAATTAACAATACTATTGGCGCCATCAGTATTAGGAATAATTTCCCAAAATACGGTGAGCCAACAGATACTTTTCCCAAGTTTAATGCTTCAGCTAATAAAGGATATAGCGTGCCAATAAGTACCATGGCGCAGGCGGCGCATAAAAATAAATTATTAAGCAACAAGAGACTTTCACGGGATTGCCAATGAAATGGCTTGCCGTTTTCTTTCGGTGCGCGTAAAGCAAATAAAAGTAATGAACCGCCAACCACAATAATTAAGAATGCCAGAATAAACATGCCACGCTCAGGATCAGAGGCGAACGCATGCACCGAGGTCAATACGCCGGAACGAACTAAGAATGTGCCAAGTAAAGATAATGAAAACGTTGCAATAGCCAGTAATAAGGTCCAACTGCTAAAGCTACCGCGCTTTTCGGTGACGGCTTGTGTATGGATAAGTGCAGCGCCGAGTAGCCACGGCATAAAGCTAGCATTTTCCACCGGATCCCAGAACCACCAGCCACCCCAACCGAGTTCGTAATAGGCCCAAAAACTGCCCAAGGCAATGCCCACTGTGAGAAAAGCCCAAGCTAGATTGGTCCAGGGTCTTGCCCATCTTATCCATTGCGTATCCACTCGACCATCAATCAATGCTGCAATTGCAAAGGCGAAAGCTACTGAAAAACCGACATAACCAAAATATAAAAGCGGCGGGTGAAATATTAAGCCCGGATCTTGTAATAAGGGATTCAGATCACGGCCTTCCATTGCGCCCGGTAATAAGCGCTCAAAAGGATTAGAGGTAAAAATGGTAAACGCTAAAAAGCCTAAGGCCACCATGCCCATAACAGATAGAACGCGTGAGATGACTTCGTTTGGCAGTGCTTTAGAAAACAATGCGACAGCGGAAGTCCAAGTGCATAAAATTAATACCCATAACAACAACGAACCTTCGTGTGCGCCCCAGACTGCAGAGAACTGGTATAAAACCGGCAATAAACTGTTGGAATTTTTTGCCACATAAGCCACTGTAAAATCGTGTTGCAAAAAGGCCCAGGTGAGCAATGCGTAACTGATGGTGACAGCAATGAGTAGCGAGTATGCCAATGGCTTGGCAGTTTTCATTAAGGCAGCGTTCTGTGTGTGTGCACCCCATAAAGGCAGTGCGCTAAGTAACAGCGAGAGCACTAATGCCAATAGCAGACTAACTTGTCCAATTTCTGGTAGCATCAGAGCGCTCCGCAATCAAGGGTATGCGTGGCAGGACCTTTACTCATTTTCGCTAACATTTCGGGCGTCATATTTTTGGCGACCTCAGCCGGCATATAGGTTTCATCGTGCTTGGCTAATACTTCCGATGCGATAAATTCATTGCCCCTGGTTTTACCAGTGGCAATAACGCTGGTGCCTTCTTTAAACATATCGGGCAGGATGCCATTAAATTGAACCGGCACATAACGCACACCATCGGTCACGTTGAAACGCACATCAAGCGTGCCATCGTTACGTTTAATGCTTCCTGTGCAAACCACTCCGCCCAAGCGAAAACGCGACAACTCTTTGGCTTTGCCCTCACGAACTTCGGTGGGGCTAAACATGTAATTGATATTTTCTTGCAAAGCCATGCTAATAAATGCTGCCGCTATACCTGATGCAAGCAGAATTAAACAGACAAAAATAAGGCGGCGTTTACGGACAGGATTCATAAGGACTTCTTTCTGCGAATTCGCAATGCAATACTGCGCATGGATTTTTTAAGGGTCAGTTGTGGAATGATGAAATCCCACAATAACAGGATGGCAAAGCTACCATAGGCCAGAGCAACATAATTCCAATGATTCATGCTGATTCTCCATAGCGTTCGATTGCCCATTGTTTTTGGCTTTCTTGTTGCAGGTTTAAGGCGCGCGTACGAACTAATACTGAGCCGATGTACCAAAGCTTGCTGGCAACCACTAAAACCAACAGTGGCCAGAGCATACTGGAATCCATTTTCGATGGGCCAATTAAACGAATGGTTTCACCTTGATGTAAGGTATTCCACCAACTCACCGCAAAATGCACAATCGGCACATTCACTACCCCAACGATGGCCAAAAATCCTGCTGCACGCGCCGCTGCGCGGCGATCATCGATGGCGTTGTATAAACCAATCACGGCTAAATATAAAAACAGCATCACCAACTCTGAGGTTAAGCGTGGGTCCCATGTCCACCACGTGCCCCAAGTGGGTTTGCCCCATACCGCGCCACTGATTAAGGTGACTGCGGTAAAGATAGCGCCAATCGGTGCTGAGGCCATGGCTATGAGTTCGCAGATTTTAATGCGCCAAATTAAGGCAATGCCACTTTGCAAGGCCATGATCACAAAAATCATTAAGCTCATCCATGCCGCAGGCACATGCACATATAAAATACGGAAACTTTCGCCCTGCTTATAATCGGCGGGTACAGCAAACAATGCACCATAAATGCCAATAGCTAGCAAGGCAAAAGCGAGTACGAAACTCGGCGTTGCCCAGCGCTTGGCAAAACCGTCAAAGCGTGCGGGGGAGCCAGTTTGATTGAACCATAAAATAATTTTATTCATGTTTAACTCAACGCTATTCGTAAGGCAGTTGCCGCGGTCCACGGCGCCAAAATCAGCAATAATGCCAAGCCAGCACACATTAGCCAAATGCCGCCCAGCCAAGGCAGGCCTTGCCCGGCTTGCCAAACACTGCCGGCACCAAAAACTAAAACGGGAACATACATCGGCAATGCCATCAAGGCTAAAAGCATACCAGAGCGTTGAATACCTAATGTGAGTGCCGCAACAATGGCGCCGATTAGACTCATCAGCAAAGAGCCCAGCACGAGGCTAAGCATCAACACCGGCAATAATCCTTCAGGCAGAAATAACAGTTGTGCCAGCAGTGGCGTGATTAATAAAACCGGCAAGGCGGTAGTTAACCAATGGACTGCTACTTTGCTGGCAATCACTAAAGCCAAAGGCACTGGAGCTAATAGCAATTGTTCTAAGCTGCCGTCTTCAAAATCACTACGGTACAGATTATCTAATACCAGCAAACTGGCTAATAAATGCGCCACCCAAATAACGGCACCGGCACTTTGCGCCAAGCGCGTTTGTTCAGAGCCTAAGGCCAATGGAAACATCACGCACACCATTAAGGCAAACAACATCGGCTGCATCGCATCGGTGCGTTTCTGCCACATTAAACGTAGATCGCGGCTCAGCAAGGCTTGCATTTTATGCATGCGCCAAACTCCTGCTGATTTCAAGGGTGCGAACGGGCACTTCTGGCGCTGCATAAGCGCCATGACTGCTAATAATCGCACCACCGCCGTTTTGAATATGGGTTTGTATTAAAGCATTCACCCAAGCGATACCGGCTAAATCGAGATTGGCGTAGGGTTCGTCCATTAGCCAAAGCACGCTGCCTTGTGTGGTTAAACGCGCCAAACTTAAACGCTTATTTTGCCCAGCAGATAGTTTTCCAGCTGGGGTATCTTCATAACCTGCTAAACCGCATTCAGCAAGTAGACCTTCAAATGAGGTATTGCCTGTTTTGCCGTGTAATTGGGCACTACAGCGCAGATTTTGCATAACCGTCAATTCTGCCTTATGGCCATGTTTATGGCCTAAATAAGCAGCATGCTGACAAAACACGTGGCTTTCAAAGCTGTTGCCGTTAAGCAAGACTTGCCCAGATTCTTCCGATAACAGACCCGCCAATACGCGTAGCAGCGTGGTTTTGCCCGAGCCATTATCGCCCTTAATGAGCAAAGCTTCGCCACCATGAATATGGAAACTAAGTGGCCCAAAGATGCGGTCTTCGTTACGCGAAAAACACAAATCTATTGCTTGAATCAGTGGTGGAACAGGATGGGGCATTGCGGCCTAATTGAATTTAACGATAACATGCTCATTTTAACGGTTTTACAAATACTTAGACAGTAAATTTCGGTGAAAATCAGCCAGCTGTTGCATAATATTGATATAAATCAATTCAGGATGTGTAATGAACCTACAAACCAAGTTACCGAAGGTTAGTACAACAATTTTTACGGTGATGTCGCAGATGGCGATGCAGCATCAAGCGGTTAATTTAGGGCAGGGTTTCCCAGATTTTCCCGTGCCTGAGGCCTTGGTTGATAATTTAGCCAAAGCGATGCGTGATGGCAAAAACCAGTACGCGCCAATGATGGGTATTCAAGCCTTGCGCGATGCCATTGCACATAAAACCGAACGCTGTACTGGCTTTAAAGCATGCCCCGATTCCGAAATTACGGTGACCAGTGGTGGCTCCGAAGCGATATTCGATGCTGTGCTGGCTGTGGTGCGCTTAGGCGATGAAGTGATTGTGCTGGATCCATGCTACGACTGCTACGAACCGGCGATTGATTTAGCCGGTGGCGTCTGTGTGCATGTGCCCTTGAATCCGGCCGATTTTTCGGTTGATTGGGAATTGTTGCGCAATGCGGTGACTGCTAAAACACGAATGATTTTTATCAATTCGCCGCATAATCC
>JAGNUI010000013.1 GCA_017987065.1 Arenimonas sp. | reverse complement strand
GCCCAAAATTTCAGGCTAAATGTACCCAGCTTGTCTTTATATTGTTGTAGTTTAGTGCTCATAATCGTTAATTCTAATCCTTAATGTTAGCCATCAATTCAAGCGGCAGCATGCCTGAATTCAGGTGTTCGAGTTAATAGGTCCATGTCAAAAACCCCCCAAGTTTTTCCAAAAGCGCTATAGGCCTTGCTAACAAAGTGACCTAATCGTCCCTCAACAAATGAACCCGCTTCATCCACAAGCTGTGCATCGTTGAAGAAACGTTGTCCAAAAAGCTCATCAACCACTACAGCAACCATGCCACCCGATTGCTGAACCACAAGCATTCTTTGCCCATCTTGCAACAAAGTACGCTCGCCTAAAATAAATAATTTAAAATCGACGATAGGTAATAAATTACCTCGACTATTTGCCACACCGATTAGCCAAGGCTCTGACCGTGGCACTGGTGTCATCACTGGGACGCCTGTAATTTCAATAACTTGATCAAAGGACGAAACCAACAAGTTGTTACCAATTCGATAGGCCACTGCTCGCCAATGCCCTTTCTCTTCAGACACCTCTGGTGCTGTAGCAACATGATTGATTGAGCGACGATCATAGTCGAGCAAGGTAGTAAAAATGAAATTGCGTTCTGCCATAAGTTAAGCCCTTACTTGAGGGACAAATTCGCGAATGGCTGATAACAGCTCATCACGGGTAAATGGTTTAGTCAGGTATTGTTCGGCCCCAACTACTCGGCCTCGTGCCTTATCGAACAAACCATCTTTCGATGACAACATAATTACAGGGGTGTTTTTGAATTGCTGATTATTTTTTATTAAGGCACAAGTTTGATAGCCATCCAATCGAGGCATCATGATGTCAACAAAAATAATATGAGGCTGCTGGTCGGAAATCATTGCGAGAGCCTCAAAGCCATCAACCGCAGTCAATACTGAGCAACCTTCTTTGCTAAGTAACGTTTCTGCAGTTCGGCGAATAGTTTTAGAATCATCAATAACCATGACCCTTAAACCATTAAGTTGAACATTTTCCATCTATATCCCCAAAATCTTTATCAAACCAACTAAACCACCCTTATTTGACATCATAATAGGTATTATCAGATTAAATCAAATCGTATTTTCATTTAATCTACCACAAAATTTGCAAATAATAGGTGCATCGATATGAAAAAGACAATTGCGGTGGTGATGGATCCTATAGAAAGTATTAAATCTTCCAAAGACACAAGTTTCGCATTACTGCTAGAAGCTCAGAGCCGAGGTTATTCAATATATTATGTTGAACCGGGCAGTCTAAACATTGATGGCGGTCACACTTTTGCATACCTTAGTGAATTAATTGTTAAAGACGACATTAGTGAATATTTCAAAAAGGGCCCTAGTAAATTAACTGCCTTGAGCACGATGTCGGTAATTTTGATGCGAAAAGACCCGCCAGTCGATGATCAATTCATCTATGACACGCAAATTTTGTCCCTAGCCGAATCGGAAGGCGTCCTTGTGGTCAATAGCCCGCAAGGCTTACGCGACATGAATGAAAAATTGACCGCCCTGCTTTTCCCACAATGTTGCCCTGAAACGCTGGTCAGCAGAAATAAAAAGGATTTGAAGGCATTTATCCACAAACACCGCGATACCGTCTTGAAACCACTTGATGGCATGGGTGGGAAATCAATTTTTAGGGTCAAAGATAATGACAGTAATATTAATGTCATTCTAGAAACACTAACCGCCAATGGCGCGATGGCGCTCGCTCAGAAATTCATTCCCGAGATTGAGCAAGGCGATAAGCGTATTCTATTAGTTGATGGTGTGCCTGTGCCATACACGTTGGCGCGAATTCCTCAAGGCGATGAATTTCGTGGCAACTTGGCAGCTGGCGGTAAAGGCGAAGGAAGGCCGTTGTCCGAACGCGACCGCTGGATAGCTAATGAAGTTGGACCCTGGCTAAAAGAGCGCGGCATGCTATTGGTTGGGCTGGATGTGATTGGCGATTACCTCACCGAGGTTAACGTGACTAGCCCAACTTGCGTTCGTGAACTGGATGCACAATTTGGCTTGAATATTGCTGCATTAGTATTTGATGCTGTGGAAAAACGATTGCCCTTAATATGAGCATAAAAATAACCGCAACCGATCGATTATCAGGAACAATGATTCTTTCAGCGATTGGCTATGGCGTGCTTGTTCTTGGTGTTGGTTTCACTTTAAATCAGCAAGCGAAAGTCAACCCAACCCTTGATGTGATATTAAGCCCAACCTCTAGCACGACCAAGCCAAATAATCCCGATTTTCTTGCACAAACAAACAACCAAGGTGGCGGCAATAGCGATTTAGCTCAGCGACCGAAAGACAACCAACTTTCTCAAATTCCACAAATAAATCCGGGTGAATCACCTATTCAACTGCAAGCTCAAATGAGCCCACCCGAGCCTGAAGCAGTTCAGCGTAGCATTACCAGCAATACTAATAGTTTGCAGAATGTAAAGCGTGCACAAGAACAAAAACCAAACAGTATGGAGCCGCTACCCATCAGCAATGAATTGGTCGAACAAAGTCTGACTTTGGCAAAATTAGCGAATGAATACAACGACAAGCAATCACTACAAGCCAAGAAAAACAATCATAAATTCATTACTGCCAGTACGCGTGAATACACTTATGCGCAATATATGAATAACTGGGTGAAAAAGGTAGAGCGCGTTGGCAATGCTAATTACCCGGAACAGGCTTTACTGAATCAACTCAGCGGACAATTGATTTTGACCGTGGCAATCAAAAGAAATGGCACTATCGAGAGCATCACTGTGGTGAAATCGAGCGGCAATAAAGTCTTGGACCGTGCAGCGGTGCAAATTGTTAAACTCGCAGAGCCTTTTGCGGCATTGCCGCAAACCCAAGAGAGTCCATCAATTTTACATATCACACGAACTTGGCAGTTTATTGCTGGTAAATCTACGTTGAATTAACTTAATAGCGAGGTAATTGCTTCCTGCAACTGCCGCCCATTAACCGGCTTACGCAAAAACAAATTCATGCCGGCTTCCACACACTGAGCTTCAGTTTCTGGCTGCGTTCTTGCAGTCAGCGCCACAATGGGTGTTTGTAGCCCTTGGCTTCGCCAAACACGAGCAAGCTCAAAGCCAGACATGCCGGGCAAATCAAGATCGCAAAATATCAGTGCAAATGAATGAGTCGTTGTTTGTGACAAAGCTTCCAATGCATTTTTTGCAATGACTACTTCATGGCCATTCACTTGTAACAATTGAGAAATGACTAACTGAATTGTTTCATCATCTTCGACCAACAAAATATGTTGATTTATTTTAACCACTGCAATTTGCTCATGACGAACTTGCTCTTCAACGACCGGCGCGGTTGATATTTCCAATGGCAGATTCAGAGTGAAGGTGGCGCCACAACCTGGCTCACTGGAAACTTGAATGTCACCGCCCATCAATATTGACAAATCTCTACTGATAGCAAGCCCTAGGCCGCTACCACCAAATTGTTTTGCTGTTTCAGCGCCATCGGCTTGAATGTATCGTTGAAATATTTTTTGTTGCTGCTGTGCATCCATTCCTGGGCCGGAATCCACCACAGAAAGCATGAGTCCTTTCGGCCACAATTTTTGCGCTTTAATGATGACATAGCCTTGACTGGTGAACTTAAGGGCATTGTTGCTAAGGTTAAATAAAATCTGCCGAATACGACCGCTATCACCGACATAGGTGCTGGCTATGTTTTCATCAATCTGTAATTCAAACCGCAAGCCTTTTTGAATGGCCAACGGCATCAACAATGCCAGCACTTCTTGCATTAGATTTTGCAGATTAAAGGCCTGGCAATCCAATTCGAGCAAGCCCGCTTCAATTTTCGAAATATCTAAAGCATCATTCATTAAACGCAATAAATGCTCGCCTGCTTTTTTAATAGCGACTACTTGATTGTTTGTTTTTTCCGGCAAGTTAGCTGCCAACAATAACTCCGTCATGCCTAAAACTCCGGTCATTGGCGTTCTGATTTCATGACCAAGATTTGCTAAAAACTGTGATTTTGCCTCGGAATTTTTCAGCAGCAGCAGTTGTTGCTGCGCTTCAAGTTGTTTCTGGTGCGTTCTTTTTAAATGTGCCCGATAAAGCCAAATAAACAATGCTATGCATAAGACTGCAATAACGGCATAAGCTACAAAGGCCCACCAAGTAAGCCACATGGGTGGAAGAACCTCAATATTTAGAACGATTGGCTTTGACCATGAGCCTTGTGCACTTGATGCGATAATTTCCAATTTATAAAGGCCCGCTGGCAAGCTTGAAAAAACACGCTTACCACTGTTGCCCATTTCAACCCAATCCGGATCAAAGCCAGTCAGTTTTGAACGAAATCGATGCGCATTTACATCATCAAAATTCAGTAGCAGCGCATCAATGGTTAAGTCGCGATCACCTGGCTGCAGTACAATTTTCTGCCCAGCATCTAATTGAAACAAGTCTTCAGCTCGTCTTAAACTGACCGCCTCAAGCACTAAATGCATAACAGGTGCAGGACCAGCCATTTGTTTTGGCATGAAACTAATCAGCCCAGCACTATTTAGCACTAAGGCCTGCCCATCTGCACCAATAAATGGCGGCCGCTGAACAAACTCCTGACTGAGCAATCCATCGTTAATACTGTATAAATGTACCCGTTTCGTTCCTGCATCATATCGCATCAAGCCACGCGAAGAGGTCAGCCACAAAGCGGCATTATTATCGTGATTGATACCGGTAATATCTACTGCAGGTAGCCCGTCATCGCCACTGACTGATTGACGTAATGTTAGTTGTTGGCTGTTCCAATGGTATTGCTCTAAAAGTCCCAGCCGTCCTATCCAAACGGCATCATTGGCAGCCACATGGGCACTATAAATACGTTCTTGAGGTGCCCCCAACACTGCTTCAAATACATTTTTTTGGCTATTCCAACGCAGTAATCCTTCGCCGCCGGCCAACCATAGGGCCTTGTCGGGACCAATAAACAATTGTTCTGGGTCAGGATATTTTAATCCTTGGCCACTAGCAGGAGTTACCGACTGCAAAACCTGACCACTCAGCGGATCGCGCGCTTGAATGCCACCACCGTAATAGACCACCCAAATCATGCCTTGTTGCGTTTGAATGATCTGTTTAATTGGCCCTAGCAGACCGGCATCCAAGGCTGAGTTCTGATGCCACACTTGTGATGTTGACAAATCAGCATTGAATTTAATGAGAGACTGCTCTTTGCCATTATCGGCTCCAATCCATATATAGCCAGATTGATCAACGAGAACCGAACTAATATTTTGTAATTGCAACATGGACTCTTGCGAATTGAGATGTTGAACTTCGCCCGTTTTAGGCCAAAAGCGATCGATGGCTCCCGAGCTACCCACAATCAACAAGCTACCATCGGATTGTGCTTGATAATCGGTTGGCGTTTTGTTGCGAAGTGTTGGCGTATTTACCGCATCGGGTAAATAGGCCTTAAATAATCGCCAATCGATTGGTTGTCTTAGCAGTCCTTGATCGCCAGCAAACCAAAAACCACCGGAGCGATCTTGAAAAGCAGAAACAAATTTATCATTGCTTCTGATGGCTTGTACCACGCCGTTTGATACCCGATTCAAGCCGTTGCGTGCAACAAACCAACGCACACCATTTTTTTCAGTCAACATCGCCATAACACGTGAATCGGTGAATTGATCTCGCCAGCTCGGTTTTACAACTTGGCCATCCGGTTTAACCAAATCTAGGCCAGCATTCGTGCCTAGCCACATGCCAAATTGTGCATCGGGCATCAAATTTAATACCACTTTTGAGCTTAACAACTCATTATTAAATGCAATAAATTGTTCGTTTTTCCACTTCACAAGACCTGAGCTGGTAGCTACCCACAAAAAACCCTGTTTATCAAAAGCTAATGACAATACGTTTTCGTCAGGCAAGCCGGTTTTGTGGGGAGTGGGCATAAAATGCTGAACACGCTCATCAGGCTTTATACGGAATAATCCATGTCCAAACGTGCCTAGCCATATAGAGCCAGTTTGATCCGAACTGATTGCCCAAATATCTACCGGCTCGCTCCCTTTGCCAGCAAATAAAGGGATGGCTGTAAAGCTTGAGTTGTCCCTGTTAAAGCGATACAAACCAAAGCCTTCAATGCCAAGCCAAATTCTATCTTTTGCATCGATATGTATGCTTTGTACGAAATTACTCGGCAAAGACTGCGCATCGCCTTGGAGATGCCTAAAAACTTTAAAAACTTTACCATCATAGCGGGCTAAACCATCTTTGGTTCCAACCCAAATATAGCCGGCGCGATCTTGCGCAATGGCAGCCACAATTGGATTTGGCAAGCCATCTTTAAACTCTAATAGTCGATATTGCGATTGCCCTTGTGTAATCGACTGGGCAACAGCTAAGCTTGAAAAAATTAATAAGCAGACAATCCTTAACCACTGCATCTTATTCCTTTGAATCAAATTTAGACGGCATAACAATGCCCATTTTAATGCATTTTTCATTTAGAGCACTTTTTAGAGCAATTATGGAATTTACTTTTCCCGTCACCCAGACTAGCCCCAATGATTTGATTGTTCTATGATTAGAACTAGCTTTGGAGTATCTCTATGAAAAGCATCACTGTATTGATGGTTATATTTTTCTGGGCCCCAGCTCAAGCAATGGCTGCCTTAGATTTTTATAAAATTGATTCGGTGCATACTCGCGTTGGATTTCATATTATGCATGCTGGTTTTTCGCCCAGTATTGGCACCGTATCTGGGCCTGAAGGGCATATATGGTTTGACGATCAAGATATCAGTCAATCTTCGGTAGCCATACAAATTCCACTGAGTCGCCTTGATATGGGCGATGCTGACTGGAACCAGAAGATTTTAAGTACCACTTATTTGTCGGCAGAGAAATTCCCCGTTGCCACTTTTGTATCCACTTCCGTTCAAGCGCTTGAAGGAAAAAATTTTACAGTAGATGGCACGCTCAGCCTTTCTGACAAAAGCATCCCTATTCGTTTCAATGTTACTTTGAATGCCCACAAAAGGCATCCGCTCACTTTCAAACAAACCATTGGCCTGCAAGCAACCACGCAATTTAGCCGGAAGAGTTTGGGTATTGACGCGTGGCCCTCGCTGATTGACGATACGGTGTTCATTGATGTAGCCATTGAAGCCAACAAAGAAACACCACCACTTAAACAGGACATATCCAATGCTCACTAATTCAAAACTGAGCTGGGGCGCCGTTAGCATAGGCTTACATTGGCTGACTGCGATCTTAGTGATTGGTCTGGCCATTGTGGGCCTAATCATGACCGAACTACCGACCTCGCCGACCAAAATGCAAATATATGCGCTACATAAAAGTTTTGGGCTAACTGTTTTGGCTTTAACAATATTACGCTTGGCTTGGCGTTTGATGGCGGGCAATCCGGATGATATGCCAAATACACCGAAAATTCAGGCATGGGCTGCAAAAGCGGTGCATGGCTTCATGTACGTTTTGCTATTGGCCATTCCACTCAGCGGTTGGCTTTACAATTCTGCCTCGGGTTTTCCATTACGCTGGTTTGGACTGGTGAGCTTACCAAAATTGTTTACCGGCTTTAATACCAGCATTAAGCAATTTGCTCATGAAACACATGAGACACTATTCTACATTCTGGCTTGTTTGCTATTAATTCATGCTGGTGCAGCACTTTGGCATCATTATGTAATTCGCGATCTTACTTTAAAACGCATGCTTGGAAGGTCTTCATGAAACGATTAACGTATCTATTTGCTGTAGCACTTTCTTGTTTATCGTGTTCGGTATTAGCGCAAGATTGGCTGCCGGTTAAAGGCTCAACACTAACGTTCAGTTCAAGCTTTCAGGCTGAGGCATTCACCGGTGAATTTAGTCGTTTCACACCACAGATTCGCTTCAATCCGAAACAACTAGCAAGCAGTCGTTTTGATGTAGCCATCGATTTATTAAGCGTTAATAGTAAAAATAGCGAACGTGACGACACACTTAAGACTGCGGATTTCTTTGACACCAAAAAAACACCGAACGCTCGCTATACGGCAACGAAGTTCGTAAGCCTTGGCGGTAATCGTTATCAAGCAAATGGCATGCTAAGTCTGCGCGGCCTATCAAAACCAGTGGCCCTTATTTTTACTTGGACACAAAGCAAAGGCGCTGTTTTAAGCGGTGATGCGGTGATTAATCGTTTAGATTTTAATATTGGTACCGGCGATTGGGCAGATACCGAACTATTGCCGAATGCGGTAAAAGTTCATACACGGCTAATTCTTACGCCAAAACCTTTAACCAGTCCTGCACCTGTTGCAAAGTAAACGGCCAATGCAACTCCATTTCTTGCCAACAAAGCACTGGAACAGAGTTGCCATAGCGTTGCTCTAAGTGGTTATCGCCCTCAATATAAATCGATTCAAAATCTCTGATACCGGCTTGATGCAAGATTTCCCAGGCCTGGTCGCACAATTCACAATCATCTCGCTGAATTAATCTAAGCATAAACCCACTGAATTTGGCATCATATAGCTTGATTTTAGCTGATTGGAACAAATATGGCCGTTAGTACTTTTGATTTATTCAAAATAGGTATTGGCCCGTCTTCCTCACATACCGTAGGGCCCATGCGTGCTGCAGCTCGATTTGTAGAGCGCTGGTTGGTGCAAGAAGGCCACTTAGATGCTTGCGTTCGGATTAAAACTGAATTATTTGGATCGCTAGCCTTAACCGGTAAAGGGCACGGCTCAGATAAAGCCATCTTGCTTGGTTTGGAAGGCCAATGGCCACATTTGATTGATCCAGACAACATTGAGCCCATGCTTGGGCTAATCAGGAAAAATAAACGTTTGCAGCTTACCGCCAATAAAAATATTGCTCTGGATGAAAAAACCGACTTAGTTTTTAATAAACGACAGAAATTGCCCTTTCACAGTAACGGCATGCGTTTTATCGCTTTTGACGTGAATGGCCATGAGCTAGCCTCGCGGGAATATTATTCAGTCGGCGGGGGCTTCGTTGTAAACCAAGATGAAGCAGCAAAAGATCGCATTACTGCCGATACCACGGCATTGCCTTATCCATTTAAAAGTGGTGATGAACTCATGGCGCAATGCGAAAAGCATAATATTAGCATTGCACAATTAATGTGGACCAATGAACGTGTGTGGCGAAGCGATACTGAAATTGAAGCGGAACTGGATGCTATCTGGAGCGCGATGCAAGGCTGTTTAGCACGCGGCACCCGCACTATCGGCATTTTGCCAGGCGGTCTAAAAGTGGTGCGCCGTGCGCCCTTAATGATGCAAGAATTATTATCTCGGCCTGAAGCAGGGCTGCGTGACCCACTTACGGTTCTTGATTGGGTAAACCTCTACGCGCTGGCGGTGAATGAAGAAAATGCCGCTGGTGGCCGCGTGGTTACCGCACCGACCAATGGCGCCGCTGGCATTATTCCAGCCGTTCTGCATTATTACGAACGCTTCTGCCCTAATTCAACCCGTAAGGGCATCAACGATTTTCTACTCACCGCTTCAGCGATTGGTATTTTATATAAAGAAAATGCGTCAATTTCGGGCGCTGAAGTGGGTTGTCAGGGCGAAGTGGGTGTTGCCTGCTCTATGGCTGCCGGTGGTTTAACGGCAGCTCTAGGCGGGAGTCTTGGCCAAATTGAAAACGCTGCCGAAATTGGTATGGAGCACAATCTTGGCTTAACATGCGATCCGATTGGTGGTTTGGTGCAAATACCTTGCATTGAACGTAATGCGATGGGCTCGGTTAAAGCCATCAATGCTAGCCGTATGGCAATGCGTGGCGACGGCAAGCACCGCGTATCGCTCGACAAAGTCATCAAGACCATGCGCGATACGGGTCGCGACATGGCCGAAAAATACAAAGAAACTTCGCGTGGCGGTTTAGCGGTAAATGTGATTGAATGTTAGCGATGCATCATTAATTTCATGCTTCCCATAAAGGTTAAATCGTGAATGTTACAGCTATAAAACAGACTATGAATTGGAAACACCTATTTCTATTCATGGTCTTGTATTTATTTTTTAGCTATCTGTCGATTTCTTTAATTCACTCCCCAGGGCAAGTTACCTTATATTGGCCCGCATCAGGCATTGCCTTAGGATTTTTAGTCCGATATGGCCTGCTTTGGAATATTCCGTTAAGCATTTGCTTATTGTTGATGCACTTGTTTTTTAATCCCGTACCAACAATATTCCTACCCTTTTCAATTGCCAGCAATGTCATTGGTGTAAGCCTTGCGGCAACCTACATTCGCACATACCAACTCAATAGTTATTTATCGATGCGTAGCGGTTTTATCTTGCTGCGAGCCAGTATGCTGATGTCTTTAACCAGTGCAT
The DNA here is from genome assembly GCA_017987065.1 of Arenimonas sp. Taxonomy (GTDB): domain Bacteria; phylum Pseudomonadota; class Gammaproteobacteria; order Xanthomonadales; family Xanthomonadaceae; genus Arenimonas. Next base: position 8,435 of record JAGNUI010000013.1, on the reverse strand, counting down.
TGATTGGTGTAACAGGCCTGAGTGTTGCCGGCATTTCCAGTTTTAACGATTTCTGGCCTGGCGTTGCAAAATGGAGTATGGGTGATTTACTGGGCATCATCTCAACAGGACCGGCATTATTACTACTCACCTCAACCAAATCAAATCACCCCGATGCACCTACCAGCGGTGATTACGCACCCCTTAAAAGTAAAATTTTATGGTGTGTATTATTACTTCTCTCTTTTGCTGTGATTTTTGTTGGTGGCTCGAGTAAAAGCCCTTATGCACTTGGATTAACCGGAATTCCGATTGCGTTATTGGTTTGGAGCGCTATCCGATTCCAACCAATCTGGTCGGCTTTTGGCATTTCAATCGTTATCATCTTTATAACCGCCATGACTGGCTTCGGGATGGCTAATTACAAGCAACCTAATGAGTTAATTGATGTCGCGATTCTGCTCAGTTTTCTTTGTTTAATAGCCCTCTTTCCTTTAATCCTAATGGCCAGCAATTACGAAATGCGGATATCAACCCGCAACATTATTCGACGTGCCACTACTGATCTTGAAACGGGGCTGCCGAATCGTACCGCGCTGGAAGAAACGGCCAACCAACTTTTTAAAGACTTTGGACCCACTAGAACGCTGGCTTATCTTGATTTTGATCATTTTAAATTGGTCAATGACACAACCAGCCATCAAGCCGGTGATGAGCTCATAAAAGGCATTGCATCTATGCTGACTGCCAATTTATATCCGCGCGATAAGCTTTTTAGAATGGGCGGCGATGAATTCGCACTTTTATTGATGTGCGAAGGCAGTGAGGCAGAGCTTCGAGCTAAACGTGTACTGCATGCCATTGAATCATTTAAAATTGGTTGGCAAAACCATATTCTATCGACCACCGCTAGCATTGGCTTAGCCACCTTAAAACCTGGCTATGGTAATTTCGCCCAGTTACTTTCACAGGCAGATGCCGCCTGCTTTACAGCCAAAGAATTAGGTGGCAATCGTGTTTGTCTGTCTGAAGGCAGTACCGCCATTCACAATCAAACGGTTTCCATGAAAACCGCAAACCTTATCAAGCAAGCGCTAAGCCATAATTATTTTGAATTAGTCTGCCAAGATATTATGCCGTTGACTGATAAAACCAATGAAGGCCGATATTTTGAGGTATTACTTAGATTACGCGACCCTCAAAGTGGTTTGTTGTTGAGCCCAAATTCATTTATTCCCGTGGCTGAGCGCTTTAATCTTGGCGTAAAGATGGATCAACACGTGATTAACCAACTGCTTACTTGGATGGAAAATCATCCACAACAAGCAAATTCGGTGGCTGCCTGTTCAATAAATCTTTCTGCGGCATCGATGAATGATGAGCATTTTGCTGAATACTTACAGCATCGATTGAATCATTCCAGCTTTCCAGCCAATAAAATTATTTTCGAAATTACTGAAACGAGCGCCATGCAGGATCTAGCAAGTGCTCAGGCATTGATTCGTACTTTCCGACAAATTGGCTGTCGATTTGCTTTAGATGACTTTGGCTCAGGATTTTGTTCGTTTAGTTACTTGCAAAATTTGGATGTTGATATTTTTAAAATCGACGGCAGCTTTGTTCGGAATCTTGAAACCTCTGAATTATCTAAAGCAGTGATACGTTCCATAACCGATATCGCACGAGTGCTTAATAAAACAACCACCGCGGAGCATTGTGAGTCATTAGAACTAATTAAGTTATTAAAGAAATTAGGCGTCGATCAGGCACAAGGCTATGGCATCCATAAACCGCAAGATATTAACGAGTATTTCAAGGTTTAGTTTTTTATGATGACGATATGAGCCATGCCATAACTTTGAAACCAAAACATGTTTTTAGCTCGGTATTTTTGGCACTTACATGGTTTATTTGCGCACCCGCCAGCTCGCAAACCGCGTTGATTTTAAATCGACAAAGTTTAGAGAATGCGGTCAGTATTGAAATCAAGAATTTCGGCCCGGTACAAGTGCAATTGTCTGACAATAAAAGCAATGAAGTGTTATTTGAAAGTGTATTAAATGGCCCAGGCGTATTTACTGTGAGCGATTTACCCTCAAAAAGTATCAATCATTTAGCACTTGAGAGTTTTCTTGGTCAGCCTGTCAAACAGCAGGCTTTTATGTATCAAATACCTTTTAGCCAATATGCAAATTGGACCATCAGCCAAGGTTTTCATGGTGCGTCTAGTCATGGCAACATACTTAACGAATATGCGGTTGATTTTGATATCCCTTTCGGCACGCCGGTCATTGCTGCGAGAACGGGAATTGTGATGGAAGTGATTGATGCCTTTCCAGACAATGGCAAACAAAGCAAATCAAAACTCGAGCATGCCAACAGTATCCGCATATTGCATGAAGATGGCAGCATGGCCGTTTATGGACATTTACTTCAAGATAGTGCTTTGGTGAAACCAGGGCAATGGCTTGTGTCAGGAACAGTGCTTGCACAAAGCGGCAATAGTGGCTTTACCAATGGCTCACATTTGCATTTTGTTGTGCAAATCAATACCGGCATGCAGCTCGCTTCAATACCGTTCCAAATGAAAAGTAACAATGGCATTATGCAGTTAGGCGAATAGCTCAAAAGCGCACAACTTTAAACGATTTGACCAAATCGTTCGATTCGTTTAAAATAAACGAATCGCTTTGGAGTCTAATATGCACACTTTTACCGCCAATCAGGCCAAAACTCGTTTCGGTGAATTTCTCGATTGCGCGCAACGCGAACCGGTTCGCGTGATGAAACACGAGCGTGTTGTTGGGGTAATGGTGAGTGCACAAGATTATGAAGCCATGCGTGCGTTCTACGCGAATCGATTGCGCCAAAATCTACAGATCAGCGCACAATCCGCCTCCGAAAACGGCTTAACCGAAGAAAAACTGGCTGAATTGCTAGCCGATGAAAGCTGATGAACTAGCCGCGTATGCGCGGGTAGTAGTTGATACCAATGTATTGTTATCTGCAGCACTCTCGCCTAAAGGCATTCCAGCTGTTGTTGTGAATTGGATTTTAAGTGAAGGTGCCTTGCTATTTTCCAATGAAAGTTTTGCCGAATTGGAATCACGAATATGGAAAGCGAAGTTTGATCGCTATCTAAGCATTGAGCGCCGAAAGCAACTTCTTCATGATTTCAATGCATCTGCGCTGTGGGTTGCCATTCCAGATGCACTAAACGCGGAGTTTTTTTCTCGTGATAAACACGATGATGCATTCATACGTACTGCATTGGCAGCCAATGCCACTCGTTTGATTACCGGCGATGATGATTTATTGGTATTGCATCCCTTAGGCAAACTGCAAATCCTCAGCCCAAGAACCGCATGGGATGAGATCCGCACTTAAATCCCATTAAGGCTGAAATGCTATAATTTGCGCTCTGTTTAAAGCCTTATTGCCCATGACCTCCGAACATACGCTGCAAACGGCACGCCGCCGTACATTTGCCATTATCTCGCACCCCGATGCGGGTAAAACGACACTTACTGAAAAGCTATTATTATTTGGTGGTGCCATCCAAATGGCTGGTTCGGTTAAATCGCGAAAAGCTGCTCGGCATGCCACTTCGGATTGGATGGCTTTGGAAAAAGAGCGTGGCATTTCAGTCACCTCTTCGGTTATGCAATTCCCTTATGAAGGCCGAATTGTCAATCTGCTCGACACCCCAGGCCATGCCGACTTCTCAGAAGACACCTACCGCGTATTAACCGCAGTTGATTCGGCCTTGATGGTGATTGACTGCGCCAAAGGCGTGGAAGAACGCACCATTAAATTAATGGAAGTGTGCCGTCTGCGAGATACGCCGATTATGACCTTCATTAACAAACTAGACCGTGAAGGCCGCTCGCCAATTGATTTACTGGATGAAGTGGAGTCGGTGCTTGGCATTCAATGCGCGCCGGTAATTTGGCCGATTGGCATGGGTAGCCGATTAAAAGGCGTTGTGCACTTAATTTCTGGTGAAGTGCATTTGTTTGAGCAAGGCCGAAACTTTACCCGACAAGATTCCACTATTTTCAATTCACTCGACGACCCTGGCTTGCTGGAACGCATTGGCGCACCAATGTTGGCGGAACTTCGAGAGGAACTTGAATTGGTGGAAGGCGCATCGCATCCTTTTGACGCAGAAAAATATTTAGCCGGACAGCAAACACCCGTTTTTTTTGGTTCTGCAGTCAACAACTTCGGTGTACAGATATTGCTGGATTTTTTTGTCGAACACGCGCCTTCACCGCAATCGCGCGCCAGTACTGTTCGTGATGTTTCACCCAGCGAAGAGAGTTTTTCTGGCTTTGTGTTCAAAATACAAGCCAACATGGATCCGCAACATCGCGACCGCGTTGCTTTTTTTCGGGTCTGCTCCGGTCGTTTCGATGCCGGCATGAAAGCCTTTCATGTGCGAACTGGCAAAGAATCCAAACTGGCTAATGCACTAACCTTTATGGCCTCCGATCGTGAGCATGTTGAAACCGCCTATCCCGGCGATGTGATTGGTTTGCATAACCACGGCACCATTTCAATCGGCGATACCTTTACGCAAGGCGAGCTACTGAGTTTTACCGGCATTCCCAACTTTGCACCGGAGCTGTTTCGCCGCGCTCGATTGCGCGACCCACTGAAACTCAAACAATTACAAAAAGGTTTGGCACAACTTTCCGAAGAAGGCGCCACCCAGTTTTTTCGGCCACTGATGTCGAATGATTTGATTCTCGGCGCGGTTGGCACCTTGCAGTTTGACGTGGTGGCTTATCGTTTGAAAGACGAATACAGTGTGGATGCCAGTTTCGAGCCGATTACAATCAGCACCACGCGTTGGATTCGATGTGCTGATAACAAAAAATTGGAAGAGTTTCGTGAAAAAAACGCACAAAACCTGGCACTCGATGCCGCTGGTGAATTGGTTTACATCGCACCAACGCGGGTGAATTTGCAGCTCACCCAAGAGCGTTGGCCAGATATACAATTTTTAGCCACTCGTGAGCACGCCCACACTCAGACCATTTGAGCATCTGCACCACTTTAAAGTGATACGCTGAACTATGCATAATGAACACTACCTACGTGCTGAATTCTACAACGCCCTAACCCATGGCGCTGGCGCTGTGCTGAGCCTGATTGGTGGTGTCACGCTAATAACGCTGGCCTCACTCTGGGGCACGGCCTGGCAACTCACTAGCGCAATCGTGTTTTCTATTTCTTTGATAGGTTTATACACTGCTTCAACTTTGTATCATTCTACGCACGAGCCAAAAGCCAAAAGTCGATTGCAAGTGCTCGATCACTGCATGATTTATGTGTTGATTGCCGGAAGCTATACGCCGTTTACTTTAATTGCCATGCGTGAGGACGGTGGTTGGTTGATATTTGGCATTACTTGGGCCATGGCCATTGCTGGAATCATTTTTAAGCTATTTTTTACTGGCCGTTTTGAGTTAATCTCAACCCTGCTCTATTTGGGCATGGGCTGGATGGTGTTATTCGCAGCCGGCCCGATGTTGCGCAATGTTGGCACCACTGAATTAATTTGGCTGGGTATTGGCGGCTTTTTTTACAGCTTTGGAACCATTTTTTATCTGATTGATCGAATCAAACATAATCACGCCATTTGGCATGGTTTTGTTTTAGCTGGAAGCGCTAGCCATTTTGTAGCCATCAGCTATCTCGTGCTTTAGAAGCCACACTCAGCCAGAAATATAACTTTGCAGTTGCTTGATTTCTAATTGCTGATGTTCAATAACCGCTTTCACCAAATCACCAATGGATATTAATCCTAGAACATGCTCTCCGTCTAATACGGGTAAATGACGAATTTTATGCTCATTCATAACAGCCATACAGTGACTGACCGTATCGGTTGGTAATACTGTAATAACAGGCTGAGTCATGATATCGATAATTGGTGTTGTGCTCGAAAGTTTGCCTAATAACACGACTTTTCGCGCATAATCGCGTTCAGTAGCGATGCCCTGTAGCTTTCCATTTTCCATCACTAACACCGAGCCAATGTGATGTTCAGCCATGAGTTTAAGAGCATCAAGCACTGAATCTTTGGTGCCTACGCTAAATACACCGGCTGATTTATCGTTAAGTACTGCCAACATATTTTTCATGATGTCCTCCTAAATGAGTCGCTTACTTAGTGTACCGCTGTTCGCATTGTTTGCAAAATCAGCGTTGGCAACAGGAATTTAAATAAGCAGTGCCGCCTAAAGCCCGCATCTGCCGCACAATGGCTTTGCTACGACGCTTAACATATGGGCCAGGATTTTGCGCATTATAGACTTTTGGATTGGGCAACACGGCGGCTAAATTGGCTGCTTGGGTTTGATTCAATGCTTGTGCTGATTTGTTATAGAAGCGCTTGGCAGCGGCTTGCGCGCCGTAAACACCATCACCAAACTCAACCACATTAACGTACACTTCGAGAATGCGTTTTTTTGACCAGATGAGCTCAATCCAAAAGGTGTACCAAGCCTCGAGCGCTTTTCGAACATAACTGCGGCCGCCCCATAAAAATAAATTTTTGGCCAACTGCTGGCTGATGGTACTAGCACCACGAACTTTCTTGCCGCGCAAATTACTTTTGTAGGCTTTCTCAATCGCTACGAAATCAAAACCATGATGCATTGGGAATCGCTGGTCTTCTGAAGCCACCACCGCCAAAGGCAATTGGCTTGAAATTTTTTCCAAATCACGCCATCGGTAATCCACTCGAAATTTCCAATCGCCTTCAGCATAAGCATGCAATTGCCGTGAAATCATAAAACTGCTGGCCACCGGGTTCATCCATTTCAACAGGAGCACTTGCCCGATGGTAATGATGCAAAACCACATGGGCAGCCAAATAAATAGTCTTTTCAGCCATTTTCTTTTAGACCGCAATGTTGCCAAACAATACTCCTGAATAATCAGCGTAAAATAGTGAACAGTTTACCGAAATGCCTGCCGATTGAGAGAATGACTTCATGAAACCCGATGACAGCTTAACTCGTTTTATTTTAGAAGGCGTCAATGTGCGTGGCGCTTTGGTCAAGCTCAGTGATACCTGGCAAAACATTACCAGCCGCACTGATTACCCACCAGCCGTGGCTGACTATTTGGCGCAATGTTTGGTAGCGAGCGCGTTATTTACTTCCTCCATTAAAATTGATGGCAGGCTTTCAATTCATCTGCGTGGTGCTGGTTGCCTAAAAACATTATTTGCAGAATGCACCACACAAGGAACCTTGCGTGGCATTGCTCATTTTCAAGAGCCGGTGCCAGAGCGAATCGACATTAAAAGCTTCGGTACAGAAGCCGTTTTAGCCATCACTATTGAAAATCAAGCCTCATTGAACAGAGAGCCGCAACGCTATCAGGGCTTAGTGGGCTTGCAAGCCAATACGCTAACGGAAGCATTCGAAGTCTATTTTGAACAATCAGAACAACTGCCCACTCGTCTTTTATTGTTTAGCAATGAACGGCAGGCGGTTGGGCTTTTACTGCAGCAAATGCCGGAACAAATTGAAAATCCGGATCATTGGCAACGCGCGCAATTTCTATTAGACACGGCAACAGCTCCGGAGTTGTTTTCATTAGCGCCAAACGAGATGTTGTATCGTTTATTTCATCAAGAAGATGTGCGGGTGCTAGAAACATCCGAATTATCTTTCGCCTGTTCCTGTTCTCGAGAAAGAGTGCAAGCGGCTCTCATCAGCTTAGGTCGTGAAGAAATTGAACAAACCATTGCGGAAAACGGTGAACTGAACGTGCATTGCGATTTCTGTGGGCAAGCCTATCATTTCACTCATGAACAAAGCATTTCCCTGTTCTGGCCCAAAACCAGCACGCCTGGAAACTCACGAATCCATTAGCTTTGCCTTTTTGCATCTAAATTGAACCATTTGGCTAATGACGACTCTAAGCGTAAGCTACACTGGAAGAACTTATGAAGCTAAAGCAACTCGCGATTTTGCTCACCCTCCTGCTTTGCGGGTCTTTAGTGTTGGCCCAAAATAGCACTCGGCAAATGTTGAAATTAAATACCACGCCCACGGTAATCCCGGTTTGGAATTTGCACAGTGGTCAAATTGAAGCATTATTAGTGCTCGAAAAAAACCCCGAAACGCAAAGCCGTTCTTGGGTTCGTCCTTCAAAAGGCTCAAACATTATTTGGCCCAACCAAAAAATTAATCCTGTGAATTTAGATAATGGCATGGCCTTATTTTGCATGGGCCAAACCAATTCGTTTAATCAAATTTCAGGCTTAGAAAATTGCCAAATGGGTAAAAAATCGAATCAATACCCCGCGATTAACAGCCCAAGCCTTGAAACCAAGGCCATGTTGCAGCGTAAAGTGCTCAGCTCAGAGTCTTCAATACTTGCCAATCTAACACCCAAAGATCGCCTTCTTCTCGCTACCGAGTTTGATAACC
>JAGNUI010000099.1 GCA_017987065.1 Arenimonas sp. | reverse complement strand
CGATGGTGTTGGCTCCCAGTGGAATGCGGAATTGCTCAACAAACAACAAGTTATTTTGTGGCGTTTTGGCAATTATAATCACCGCAGAACCAGCATGGGTTCGTTCGGCAAATTCCCAATGGTTTTGCTGGCAAAAACGCAAAAACTTACCTTCGTAAATAATCTTTTTTTCGGATAGCTTTATTGTGGTGTTCATAAGTGTCTTTAAAGGGATAATAAGCGGCGGCGAGTGAGAGGTCCGAAGCGTAATTGTTCGATTAAGGCGGTTAATTCTGCAGTATTCACCGCTTGGCGTTTGCCGTGCGCGAAATCGTCAGGTAGTGGTGCATCGCAGCGGATGGTGGCAAGTTCTCGGGATAGTAAGGCCATTTCACGATGCTCTTTGAGACGCAGGGCATGTTGTGCTGCCGAGCGTAGGCGCAGATAGGGAATTTCATCAACTCTTTCCAATAGCGCGTCTAGACTGCCAAAATGGCTCAGCAAGGTGGCAGCTGTTTTCGGCCCAATGCCGGGCACGCCAGGAATATTATCAACCGCATCGCCAGTTAAGCCGAGATAATCAGCAAATTGATGCGCGTGCACGCCATGTTTTTCTTTCACACCGGCCAATTTCCAGCGTATATTTTTGGCATAATCCCATTGTTGATCGTGTTCGCCAAGCAGTTGTGATAAATCTTTGTCGGCAGATAAAATAATGCTTGTTTGTCCATTTTTTCGGGCCGACATCAGCGCGGTGCCAATTAAATCATCCGCTTCATAATAACCATCCGACAACACGCTAAAGCCAAGTGCGGTGCATATTTGCTTGCAATAAATGAATTGACGTTTTAATTCTTCAGGCGCAGGTTCGCGATTGGCTTTGTAGGCGGGGTACAGCTCGTTTCTGTAATTGCTTTCCAGTGATTCATCGAAAGCAAAGATTATTTCATCCGGTTTTTCCGCTTCAATGAGATCACAAACAAAACGGGTAAAACCTTGTACTGCATTGGTTTGGTTTTGATCGGTGTCGAAGAATTCATTGGGCATTGAAAACCAAGCACGGAAAATATAAATACTGGAATCCACTAAATATAAAGGTTTCATAGGCTTGCTTCAGTTAGCAAATCATGAACATTTGGACGCTCGCGATCAACCGGTTCCTGAGTCTTGGTGCCAATGTGAATGAAGCCTAAAATCTGCTCATCAAGGCTCAAGCCAAGCGCCTCATGGATAGCCTGATCATAAGCAGCAAAACCGGTGAGCCACTGTGCACCAAAGCCCAGTTGATGAGCGGCATGCAACATATTCATACATAACGCGCCACCCGATAATACTTGCTCAATTTCGGGCACTTTATGGTTTTTAACGGGTTTAAGCACAACGGTGACAATCACGGGCGCAAAATTAAAACGCGTCTGTTCTTTTTCAAGGCGCACCGATGAAGCTTCGGGAAGCTCATTTAATACTTGTTTAATCAATAGATTACCAAGCTTTTGCCGTTGTTTACCACGAATGATAACGAACCGCCAAGGCCTTAAGCGACCGTGGTCAGGGCAGTGCAACGCTGACTTAAGAATGTCGTGCAATTGTTCGGTGTTTGGGCCAGGTTCACAGAGATGTTTGCTAGGGCTTGATATTCTTGAGTTTAAGGTTATCGTATTATTCATAAGTGTCAGTTTATCATCAGAAAACAAGAGACTAGTTGGATTTGTGAGACGGCTCACAAAAGCGCCAAATTAATTGTTATATGATGTAGAGTAGTAAAGTGGAGACTTGACCTTGAATGACATATTAAATAAAACTATAACGAAAGGTCCGTTTCCTGGGCATGAAGCACTTTATCAAAAAGTGTTGTTCATCAGTAGAACTCGTTTGTGCGACATTCTCAGCAAGTCACTCGTTGCTTCAGACAAAACGCTTAATGATATTTGTCAACAAGATCAATCAACTTTGGGCAATACTGCGTTCGAATATTATAAATTATTTCGAACCGCCAGCCCAAGCCTTGATATAAATTTTAAATACGCCATCGATGCTTGCTTTTCCGAGTATAAAAAACAATTAAGTTCAAAAACTATCGAAGATGTCAAATTGCAATTGATAGAAATGAATGAAATGGAAGTTGTGGTTATTACTGAACTGATTGCCGAATCAATTTCAAGAAAATTTGCTGGGCATATTGCAATAACCAGTAAACGGTTTTGCGCTTTATTAGGCTTGCAAGATGCTGAGGCAGCAAAGACGCCATTAACCGAAAAACATCTTATTCAATTTTTGCGGACCGCTTTGCAAGGTTTAGAATTACCTGACAAATTGTGCGCGCTTATATACCGCAATTACGAAGTGGCATTGATTGAATCGCTGCCTGATTTATTCGCAGCGGTTAATGAGCCGATGATTGCTGCTGGAATTTTACCGCAAGTTAAAATTCAAGATGTTATTGCAAAATCGCAATCAAAGCCCGGCCCAGGTCAAGGCCGTGAAGGCGATGCTAGAAATACGGTTGAAAAACCAACACAGGTCAAGCATTCAGCCAGCGAATTTCATCATGTTGAAGTAGAACATCGGAGTGCTTCGCAAGCATCAACTGCTGATTTAGCATCAAGTTCTTCTGATCATGCCCTGTTTGATGAACTGTGTAATTATTTGCATTCTTGGCGTCCTCAGCACGAGCCAGCCAAAACCGGTTCTTATTCCGGTTCATCAAATGGCAATGCGCCGCGTTCAACACCGCGACGTTCACTAGCAACTCATGAAATGATTTCGGTACTATCAATGTTGCAAGCCTCGTTGCCGGACAACATTGCATCCTCGATGCAAGGTTTAGAGAGTTCCATTTCAAATATGTTGAAATCTGAAATGGTTCGGGGCGCTAAAAAATTCGGCTTAGAAGAAGACTCTTATGAAATCAACCGTGACGATGAAGATGCGGTTGATTTAGTCGGTATGTTGTTTGATGTCTTAGCAACCGAGCGTGATTTCCGCGATGATGCGAAAGCCATGATGTCGCGGCTTGTTGTGCCTTATACCAAAGCAGCAGTATTAGATAAACGTTTGTTTTTGACCAAAGCGCATCCGGCCAGAAAGCTATTGAATTCTCTTACCGAAGCCGTTGAAGGCAATAAAGGCGATGGCCCACAAGATCGTGAATTGTTGAATAAAGCCGAAAGTACCGTTGATCGTTTGGTGGCAGAGTTCAATGAAGATATTGCTATTTTCGAATTGCTCGAGCAAGAAATGCGCGCGCATATGGATCAGCATAAACGCCGTATTGATTTGGCTGAAAAACGTGCAAAAGAAGCGCAACGTGGCCAAGAACGTTTAGAAAATGCCAGAATGGTTGCCGCTCGCGAACTTGAAGCGCGGACTCAAAATATTGAACTTCCAACAGTCATCCAAGATTTCTTTGCACGGTTCTGGACCCACCACTTATCAATGATATCGCTGCGTGATGGCGAAGATAGTGTTGCATGGGGGTCTGCGATTCAATTAGCAAAAGACATCATGACAACCTTAAACTCAATGCCAGCAGAAGCTCGCTATGAGCGCATTTTATTTAAGCATGCGGCAATGGAAAGCGTATTTTCTAGCTCTGGTGTGATAGCAGATTCTGCAAAAGCGTTTATTCACAAAATTGCTGAAAGTGCTTCACAATATCAAGCAATTCAGTCATCACGAGAAGATTTAGCTCAATCACCTTCTAAAGAATCGAGTCTGTCAGAATCGGCATTGCATTTAGTGTTCAATAAAGATGCCTTGGATTATGAAAATGCTGATGTTGAATACTTTAAAACTTTGGAGATAGGTACTTGGCTTCAGTTGGTTGACAGTAAAGGCAGTTTTTCGCCAATTAAGCTAGCTTGGGTTAGCCCTATTTCGTCACGTTTGATGTTTGTAAATCGCCGAGGCGTTCGTGTTTTGGTGGTTTCGGTTGAAGAACTAGCACAAATGAAAAAGCAAGCTAAGTTAATCGTACACGATAAAGAAAATGTCTTTGATCAAACCCTAGACCGAGTCCTAGACCGACTGAAATCAGATTTAGCTTAATTTAGGCTGACGAAAATATAACAATGCAGTAGGATAGTGAATCAAGGGAGATTTTTCACTATGCCAACCATTGCTATGATTCGCGAGCAGTCACTGGGCGAGCGCCGTGTTGCGCTCACACCAGAAACCTGCAAAAAATTGATTGCTAAAAATATGCAGGTCATTATTGAAGCAGGCGCAGGTTTGTCGGCCGGATTTTCTGATGAAGATTATATTGGCGCTCAGGTTGCCTCCAGTTCAACAGAAGTTCTAGCGCAAGCCGATGTCTTATTATGCGTGCAAGCGCCCGATCTAAATTCTCTTGAGCAACTCAAAAAAAACGCTATCGTTATAGGTTCTCTTGCACCACACCGCACTGAAAACCTGATGCCTGTGTATTTTGCAAGAGCGCACTCCGCGTTTGCATTGGAGAAGCTTCCGCGCACAACCCGTGCACAAGCAATGGATGTGTTGAGCTCACAAGCCGGTATGGCGGGCTATAAAGCGGTACTGATTGCAGCGCAACTAGCACCGCGTTTTTTCCCGATGTTAACAACCGCAGCCGGTACTATTCGCCCTTCTAAAGTATTAATCATCGGTGCCGGTGTTGCTGGCTTGCAAGCGATTGCTACGGCAAAACGCCTTGGCGCGCAAGTTGAAGGCTTTGATGTGCGGCCAGAAACACGCGAACAAATTGAATCGCTGGGCGGCAAATTCCTAGATCTCGGAGTGAGTGCCGCGGGCGAGGGTGGTTACGCTAGAGCTTTAACCGATGAAGAGCGCGCATTGCAACAAGAACGATTAGCGGCGCACTTAAAGAGTGTGGATGTGATCGTTACCACTGCAGCAATTCCGGGTCGTCCTGCTCCCAAAATTATCACCGAAACCATGGTGCATGGCATGCGTCGTGGCAGTGTTATCGTTGATTTAGCGGCAGAGACTGGCGGCAATTGCGCATTAACGGTGCCAGGCGAAAATATAGATGTTAATGGCGTGTTAGTTGCTGGCCCATTAGATTTAGCCAGTATGGGCGCCGTGCATGCCAGTGAAATGTTCGCTCGCAATGCGTTTAATTTTTTAAGTTTAATGATTGCCGAACCAGGACAGTTGCATATTCCGTTTGAAGATGAATTAGTGGCAAAAACCTGTATTGCACACAATGGCGTTAACCCGAATCAAGGAGCTCAATAATGGACGGTTTTTTATATTTGTACGTTTTCATATTGGCCGCTTTTACGGGTTATGAAATTATCGGTCGCGTACCGGTGATTTTGCACACGCCGTTAATGTCGGGTTCGAACTTTGTGCATGGCATTGTTTTAGTCGGTGCCATTGTGGTACTGGGTCATGCTGAAGGAACCTTAGAAAAAGTGATTGGCTTTATTGCCGTGGTCTTAGGCGCGGGCAATGCCGCAGGTGGCTATGTAGTGACCGAGCGGATGTTAGAAATGTTCAAGCCTTCAAAGCCTAAAGGAGAATGAGCATGACTATTACTGTGCT
>JAGNUI010000012.1 GCA_017987065.1 Arenimonas sp. | reverse complement strand
AACATGTTGTACAAATATATTTGCAGCCAGGCGATATTTATTCGGTATTTCCATTGCATGCTAATCCCGAACCTTTAATTTTTGATATCGCCAATCACAGCATTAATTTCCAGTTTCAACCTTTAGATTTTATTCAAGTCAATGCCAAGATGAATGAGGCTTTGATTGATCAATCAATCAGCTTGCTTGAGCCACAAAGTGATGACGTGATTTTAGATTTATTTTGTGGCTTAGGAAACTTTAGCTTGCCTTTAGCAAAGTTAGCCAGTGAAGTAGTTGGCGTCGAAGGCGATCAAAACTTAGTCAGTCGCGCTAAAGAAAACGCCATTCGTAACCACATAGACAATGTGAATTTTTTTGCAGCTGATTTGAATCAGCCTATTTCTGCGCAATGGTGGAAACCCAAGCACTTCAATAAAATATTATTAGATCCACCACGTGCTGGCGCCATTGAAGTTCTTAAGCAGTTAAACTTGCAGGGCGTCAATAAAATTGTTTATATTTCATGTCACCCTGCATCTTTGGCACGCGATGCCGGCTATTTGGTCAATGAACGCGGTTATCGTTTGGTAAAGGCCGGCGCTATGGATATGTTTCCACAAACTGCGCACGTCGAATCCATTGCAGTATTTGAGGCACAATAATGGCTATAGAAATAGAAAGAAAATTCCTGCTCAAAAATGATGCTTGGCGTGGTCTAGTGCACCATCAAATTCGTATTGTTCAAGCATATTTAAACGATGCAAAAGCGGTTGAGGCTCATCGTGAGCATTGCTCAGTCAGAGTTCGCATTTTTGGCCAAGATGCCAATCTCAACATTAAATCCAGAGAGCTTGGCGCAAAACGTCAAGAGTTTGAATACCCCATACCCTTAGCTGATGCAGAATCCTTAATGGCATTGAGTTGTGAAGGCATGATCGATAAAACCAGGCATTTAGTGCAATACGGCGCACATCTTTGGGAAATTGATGAGTTTGTTGGCGATAATAGCGGTTTAATTGTCGCTGAAATTGAGCTTTCAGCTGAAAATGAACATTTTGCATTGCCCGAGTGGGTTGGTATTGAAGTCACTCAGCAACTTCGCTATTACAATATGGCATTATCGGCCAGGCCCTATTCGGCGTGGTTACCTGAGGAAAAACTATGCTGATTATTGGTGTCAGTACACTGCAATTGTCTGAGCAAGAACGTACATTTTTGCAGCATCCGAGTGTGGCAGGGGTCATTTTATTTTCGCGTAATTTCGCATCAAAAGATCAATTAAGTGATTTGTGTGCCGACATACGCCAATCAGCGCCAACGCCGCAATTAATCTGTGTTGATCAAGAAGGAGGGCGGGTTCAGCGTTTTAGAGATGGGTTTTTCGGTCTGCCGAGTTTAGAGCGCATTGGCACATTGCATTCTCAGGATTCAAAAGATGCTTTGCGTATGGCCGAATTACATGCGTATTTAATGGCTAGTGAAGTAATGGCTTGTGGTCTTGATTTAAGTTTTGCGCCGGTCGCCGATTTAGGGCGCGGAAATCTAGCCATTGGTAATCGTGCTTTTTCAGCGAGCCCATTATTAGTGGCAGATTTTATCGAGGCCTATGTGGCTGGTATGCAACGTGCCGGCATGGCTGCCACTTTAAAACACTTTCCCGGGCATGGTTCAGTTTTAGAAGACACTCATTTTGATGAAGCCATTGATGGGCGCAGCT
This sequence comes from Arenimonas sp., assembly GCA_017987065.1. Taxonomy (GTDB): domain Bacteria; phylum Pseudomonadota; class Gammaproteobacteria; order Xanthomonadales; family Xanthomonadaceae; genus Arenimonas. Next base: position 17,351 of record JAGNUI010000012.1, on the reverse strand, counting down.
TTGCAGAGATATCGGCAGTAGATTTGGTGCCGTTCAAAAAAGGCATCATAGCTGGCGCAGAAGCAGTGATGATGGCTCATGTGCGCTACCCGAGCGTGTCTGAGCAACCGGCAGGCTATTCAAACTATTGGATTCAAGATGTTTTGAAAGCACAACTAGGATTTAATGGCATTGTGATCAGTGATGATATTGGTATGGCAGCGGCTGAATCAGCAGGAGGAGTTGGTGCACGCATCAATCTGCATTTAGATGCTGGCTGCGATTTAGTACTTGCTTGCCCTCCGGCTTTAGTAGCCTCTGCTGTTGATGCGATGCCAGTTCACGATTATGGGCTTGCAAAGCTTGATAGTATGCGTGCCAAAAAACCCAAAACGTGGCACCAACTTCACGCTGATAATCACTATCAACAAGCCTTCAACGCAATGCAAAACATGGAGCAAGCATAATGCGACATAAAATTAATGAAGTTCTTGCTCGATCGGAGCTGATTTACGATCGACTCACTATTGAGCAAGCTATTGATGATATGGCTGTCAAAATTCGTAAGGATTACCACGAGCAATTCCCAGTTTTCCTTACATTGATGCATGGCGGCATGTTTTTTGCAGCCCGTTTGGCGTTAGAACTTGGTGTTGATGCTGAGTTTGATTATTTGCACGCAACGCGTTATCACGGTGAAACAACAGGCTCTGGTTTGGCTTGGTTGCATCGGCCAAGTACGATTATTGAAGGTCGCTCGGTATTGTTGGTCGATGACATCTTAGATGAAGGGCACACCTTGAAAGCGGTGCGTGATTGGTGTGAAGACCAAGGCGCGATAAAAGTTAAAATTGCGGTCATGACCACCAAACAACACGATCGTGGCGTGCAAGGATTGAAAGCCGATTACTCAGGGCTGGTGGTGCCTGATCGCTATATCTTCGGTTATGGCATGGATATCAACGAGCACGGTCGTAATTTGCCTGGCATTTACGCACTACTTTGAGGCAAGTATGAATATTGATTTGGCAGTAATCGGTGGCACTGGTGTCTATCAGTTGTCTGGCGTTAATTGGCTTGAGTCGCGCACTGTTCAAACCAGGTATGGTTCACCGTCAGATGCCATTCGAATTGCTGAAATAGACGGCCGGCACATTGCTTTTTTAGCTAGGCATGGTCAAGGGCATGCTCTGCCACCACATAAAGTTAATTATCGTGCCAATTTAAAGGCCTTGGCCGATTTAGGCGTCAATACTGTTTTGGCTATTAATACCGTGGGTGGCATTACTTCCGCATTTGGGCCGCGAGTGCTCGCAGTGCCGGATCAAATTATTGATTACACCTGGGGACGCATATCAACCCTGTGTGAAGAATCTGGTTCGGATGTTTTACACGTGGATTTTACCGAGCCCTATACCGAATCTTTGCGCATTAAGCTGATTAATGCTTGCGCAGAGGAAGGGGTACGCATTGTTGCAAGCGGTTGTTATGCGGCCACCCAAGGTCCTCGTCTTGAGTCTAAAGCCGAGATCAATCGGTTGCGTCAAGACGGTTGTGATCTGGTTGGCATGACCGGCATGCCAGAAGCTGGTTTGGCGCGCGAAATGGGTTTGCGCTATGCCAGTCTTTGTGTTGTGGCTAATTGGGCCGCAGGTTGCGATCCTGATAATCTTGAAATTACCATGGCAGAAGTATTAGCAAACGTCGATTCTGTTCGAGATTGCTTGGTTCCTATAATTAAAAAATTAATCAATTGTTAAATAAATCTTGGCAATCTTCGTTGTTTTGTGCATACTTTTAATTCCAACAAATGATGTTGGTGGTCAAATTTCTAATTCTTAGCTTAAGGTGTCAGTATGAGTGTTGGTACAGTAAAGTGGTTTAACGATGCAAAAGGATTTGGTTTTATTGCTCCTGAAGATGGTAGCGAAGATATTTTCGTTCATTTTTCGGCAATCACAACTGAAGGTTTCCGTTCCTTGAAAGAAGGTCAGCGCGTCACATTTGACGTGGTTGACGGTCCTAAAGGAAAACAAGCTGCTAATGTAGCTGGTGCGTAATTAAATTGGCGGCTTTTGCCGCCTTTTTTTATGTGGTACATCATTTTAGCTAAAGACAAGCCTGGCAGTTTAGCCGCGCGCATAGCTTCTCGTCCCGCGCATTTAGCGCGCTTGGACGAATTAATCCAATCGAGCCGCCTGAAAATTGCAGGTCCAATGCCAGCTGTGGATTCAGAAAACCCAGGTGAAGCTGGATTTGTGGGTAGTTTGTTAATCGTGTCTTTTAATACGCTAGACGATGCGCGTGATTGGGCTAATCAAGACCCGTATTTTGCAGCCGGTGTGTACCAAAGCGTTGAAATTTACCCTTTTAAGCCGGTTTTGCCCTAAACAATGGCTCGCATCAATCTGATTGAACAAGCGCTGTCATCACTAGATCCCTTAGAGCTTCGCATCCGAGATGATAGCCAAAAACACGCCGGTCACGCTGGTGCTGCTGATGGCCGTGGACATTTTGCTGTAACGCTCGTTTCAAAGCAGTTTGAAGGCTTAAGTTTGCTGCAACGCCACAAATTGGTCTATCAAGCACTAGCTGGGTTACTGGATAGCGATATACATGCCATCGCGATACAGGCCAAAACACCCTTTGAAGCGGCGCAAAGCCGTTAAAACTAAACATTTTTAACAGCAATCTATCGCTCATTTCATCGACAAGCGCTATACTGTACCTTGCTGTTCCGGCATGCGTATAAGTACATTTAAATCAATTACTTGCAAAGCAAGCTGGAATATTTGTGTTCATCGCGCTATCAAGTTTTATTTTTGATAGACACAAAAAATATTAAATTGAAAAAGTATGCGCCTCTCTACCATTAAGCTTTCCGGATTTAAATCATTTGTAGACCCTACTATTTTTCATCTGCCAACCAATATGACCGGTATTGTTGGGCCAAATGGTTGCGGAAAATCCAACATTATTGATGCGATACGCTGGGTTATGGGTGAAAGCTCGGCGTCTCGTTTAAGAGGCGATGCCTTAACCGACGTTATTTTTTCAGGTTCGTCTTCGCGTAAGCCGGTGAGTCAGGCCATTGTTGAATTAATATTCGATAATAGTGAGGGCAATATTGGTGGCGAATTTGCTCGGTTCACTGAAATTTCTGTTAAAAGATCAGTCAGTCGTGATGGTCAATCAAATTACTATTTAAACGGTTCACGTTGCCGTCGCCGTGATATTACCGATTTATTCTTGGGCACAGGTTTAGGGCCACGAAGTTATTCAATTATTGAACAGGGCATGATTGGCCAGATTATCGAAGCCAAGCCAGAAGATTTGCGGGTGTATTTGGAAGAAGCGGCGGGCATTTCAAAATACAAAGAGCGTCGCAAAGAAACCGAATCACGAATCAAAAATACCCGTGAAAACTTAGATCGCTTAAACGATTTGCGGGAAGAAATCGAGAAGCAGCTGGAACATTTAAAAAAACAAGCGAGAGCTGCAGAGCAATATCAGTTGTTACAAGTTGAACGTGCCGAGAAAGATGCGCAGCTTAAAGCCGCAGATTATCGTGCGCTAGGCCAAGATTTGCTTAAACATCAAGAATCCTTGCAAAATGGCGAGTTACAACTACAAAAATTACTCGCTGAACAACGTCATGCCGAGGCTCAAATTGAACTTTGCCGCGCTCAACATATAGAAGCTTCTGAGTTATTAGCCAAAGTACAGTCGGAAGGCTATCGTGTGAGTTCCGAGCTTTCACGCGTTGAGCAACAAATTCAGCATCAACGTGAACTCAAACAGCGATTGGAAAAAGCCCGGTTTGATGCTAATGAAAGCTTCACTCAAATCGAGCAACATTTGCTGGATGACAAACAAAAGACCGAAGCAATTGAACAAGAAATTGCCCAGTTAGCGCCTGAGCATTTGGCATTGCAAGCTGCCCAAGAGCAAAACCAAACGCAGCATCAGCTTGCCGAACAAAACGTCAAACAATGGCAACTCAAATGGGATGCCTATATAAAATCCCAATCCGAGGCAACGCGTTGGGCTGATGTTGAACGCACCAAGATTGAATATTTGGAAAAACAAAATTTAGAATTGAATCGGCGCTCTGAATTGTTAGCGAACGAACGTGGTGCACTTAATCCGGAATCGATTTCAACTGGTTTGTTAGCGCTCACTAATGATCACGAATCAAAACGTGCCAGCTTAGATCAACTATCAACCGATTTGGAAAGCCGCAAACAGCAATTGCAACAGCTGCAAGAACAACAACGGCTAAAGCAAGCCGAGCTTTCTGATTTGCGCAAACAGTTTGAAGTGGCCAAAGGGCGTTTAGCTTCATTAGAAGCGCTTCAGCATGCGGCTTTAGGCCAAGAGCAAAGTCAATCCAGGGCGTGGCTTGTTAAGCTAGGTTTGCAGCAAAATAAACGTTTAGGTGAAATAATCAACGTTGAGGCGGGCTGGGAGTTTGCTGTTGAATCGGTGCTTAGCAATCTGCTCGAATCGGTTGCGGTAGAGCATATTGATGAGTTTCTGGGTCAATTGCATGATGTGCAACAAGGTCATCTTGCCTTAATTGATCAAGCCAATAGCCATGTGGTTTTCCCAGAGCATTGTTTAGCGTCTAAAGTAACTGGCCCCGACGCCATCAAGCAATATTTAAGCCAAGTTTATATCGCTATGGATTTGGATGCAGCGCAAAGCATGCTCAAAACATTGCCAGAAAATGCCTCAGTAATTACGCCATCCGGTGAATGGTTAGCGCAAGGATTTGCCAGAGTTTTACGCTCTGGTCATGCGCAACAGGGTGCACTGCAACGCGAACTGGAAATTAAGCATTTGCGTGAAAACATTACCAAACTAGCACAGCAAGAAAATGAATTAGTCGTGGTATTGGCTGAATTAAAAGATAAATTGACTGAGGCCGAACTGCAGCGTGAAGAAGCGCAACGAAGCATGTATTTGGTGCATCGAAATGTCTCTGAGCTTTCTGGGCAAATTCAAGGCGTACAAGGTAAGTTGCAGTCGGCGCAATCACGCATTGAACGAATCGATGCCGATTTACGTTCTTCAGTTCAAACCAGAGACGAAGCACAAGTACAAATCAGCGAGGCGCGTGTTCGTCTGCAACAAGCTACTGAATCAATGGCCGCTTTGGAGGGTCAGCGTAGCTTATTGGAAGATGAGCGTCGTGAACTCAATGCAGTGCTAGAACAGGCGAAACAGCAGCTACGTTCGCAATCTGATGCGCTGCATCGCTTAGCGATTTCTGTGCAAGCACACACAACCGAACAAACCGGCTTAAAACAATCGATTGAACGACTCAATCAGCAAAAAATGCAATTGCAGTCACGTGTGGAAGAAATTGCCGAGCAGCTTAAGCATGGCGATGCCCCAATTAATCTATTAATTACTGAACGGCAGAGCATTCTCGATTTGCGCGTGGTCTATGATCGCGATTTATCCGCTGCGCGCTCAGGCTTAGATGGCGTTGACCAAGACTTGCGCCAACATGAGCAGCAACGGCAATTAAGCGATGGCCAAGCCTTGGTGCAGCGCGAACGAATATCGTCACTAAAGTTACAAGAGCAAGCGGTTGCCTTGCGCTCTGAGCAGCTCAAAGAAGCGGTTGAAAGTGCTGGTACAAACATTGAGACTGTGATTGAAAGTCTTTCTGAAACATTTGATGCGCAGCAGTGGAGCAAAACATTAGTTGATATTGAACATAAAATGCGTCGCCTTGAGCCAGTGAATTTAGCGGCAATCAGTGAGTTTGGCGAACAAAGCGAGCGTAAAGTTTATTTGGATGCACAAAATGCTGATTTAACACAGGCTTTAGATACCCTAGAAGAAGCAATTCGTAAAATTGATCGCGAAACACGAGGTCGTTTCAAGGAAACGTTTGATCGCGTTAATGCCGGAATTCAGGATTTATTTCCGCGTCTTTTCGGTGGCGGTCACGCGTATTTAGAATTAACTGGCGAAGATTTATTAGACACGGGTGTGGCAATTATGGCCAGACCGCCAGGCAAGCGGGTATCCAACATCACCTTGCTCTCAGGGGGTGAAAAAGCATTAACGGCGGTATCTTTAGTGTTTGCTATTTTCAAACTTAACCCATCGCCGTTTTGTTTACTCGATGAAGTTGACGCGCCTTTGGATGAAGCCAATGTGGCTCGATTTAGTGCCATGGTCACTGAAATGAGTGAAAAAGTGCAATTCTTGTTTGTTACCCACAATAAAGCCACCATGGAATCGGCCAAACAATTATCGGGTGTCACCATGCGCGAACCTGGCGTCAGCCGGATGGTGTCTGTTGATTTAGCAGAAGCTACTCGCTTGGCTGGCGTTGCATAAAGGAGATTTATAATGCTGTCTAATATCAATGATGAAACCTTAATGCGGCTGATTATTGGCGGCATTTTTTTAGTCATTATCGTGTTCATTGTGTTGTCTTGGAAATACAAATCAAGACAAGCGTATAAAAATGCAAACGCACGTATAGAGCCCAATATTGAGTTCTTAGAACCTACAGAGACTACGCCAATAGATGAGCAGAGCGAATCGGCTCCTGAGCAATCCAGTTTGGTCTTTGATCCAAATAACGAGCAAGAAAATTATAATCAAATTGGCGTTCGTCGAAGCGAAAATTACGAAAAATTAGTGATGTTGTATTTGGCTGCAAAAAGCGGGCATTTCATCACTGGTGCTGAGCTTGTTTTGGCGGCAGAAAAAGTGGGGCTTGTTTACGGACATCATAAAATTTACCATCGCTTGTCTGAAAGCTCGCAATCGAACGAGCCCGTTTTTAGTATGGCTAATGTCATCCAGCCGCAAAATTTCGATCTCAGCCAAATTGATACACTGCAAACCCCAGCGGTAAGTTTTATTTTAACGCTGCCTGGGCCAGTCACTGCAATTCAAGCCTGGGATAGCATGCTACCCATTGCAGAGCGAATGGCGCAATTGTTGGATGCAGTGTTGTTAGATTCAGATCGCAATGCCTTAGGTCGCCAACGAATATCGCACATCAAAGAAGATTTGCGCAGTTATGATCGAGAAAAAGAACGGCAAATCATTAAACCGGGGCGCTGAGTTGCAACCGGCAGAAGAAAAAATTCGTCTTTTGCGTGCACAAATTGAAGACGCAAACTATCGATACTACGTGCTTGATGATCCCAATCTGCCTGATACGCATTACGATCAATTGCTGCACAATCTAGAGCAGCTTGAGCAACAGCACCCAGAATATTATTCAAGCAGCTCACCAAGTCAGCGTGTCGGTCACAAAGTTCAGTCGGCATTTGCAAAAGTAAGCCATAAAGTTCCCATGCTTTCACTTGCTAACGCATTTAGTGACCAAGAAATAGCAGATTTTTTTGAACGAATCGCTAAAACGGTTCCGCCCGAACAATTAATATTTTCTTGTGAACCCAAATTAGATGGTCTGGCAATTAGCCTGCGCTATGAACAGGGTGTTTTAGTACAAGCAGCAACGCGGGGTGATGGTGAAGAAGGCGAAGAGGTGACCGCTAACGTGCGAACCATTCGTTGTGTACCCTTGTTGCTTCGTGGTCAGCATTTTCCATCGGTCCTGGAAGTGCGCGGTGAAATATTTATGCCGCGCCTCGCTTTTGAGCAATATAACCAATGGGCTTTGGAAAATAATGAAAAAATACTCGCCAATCCGCGTAATGGGGCTGCAGGATCTTTGCGGCAACTCGACACACGCATAACCGCGAAGCGTCCTTTAAGTTTTTATGCGTATGCGATTGGTGAGTTTATTGATTATCCATTGCCGGAAAGCCATGAAAACATATTGAGCTTATTGAAAGATTGGGGGCTTCCGGTTAGTGCTGAAATTAAAACGGCGCACGGTTTGCAAGCGGTATTAAGTTATTACCAATCAATGCTTGAACGGCGCGATCAATTAGCATTTGATATTGATGGCGTGGTTTACAAATTAAATAATTTGGCACTTCAAAACGAACTTGGTTTTGTCTCTAGAGCCCCGCGTTGGGCTATTGCCCATAAGTTTCCTGCGCTTGAGCAAGCCACCACCGTTCTCGCTATTGATGTGCAAGTGGGCCGAACAGGCGCTATAACACCGGTGGCTAGGTTGCAGGCCGTGAATGTGGCTGGCGTAACGGTGACCAATGCCACGTTGCATAACGCCGATCAGATTGCTCGTTTGGGTGTGCGTGTTGGTGATCATGTGATTGTTCGACGCGCAGGCGATGTGATTCCTGAAATTGTGCGGGTTATGGAGCAAGATCGTCCTAAAAATTCACTGGGTCACGATTTGCAACCGCCCTTTGAAATGCCATCAATGTGCCCTGTTTGTGGCTCAGCGGTGATTAGGGAAGAGGGCGAATCGGTCTCACGTTGTAGCGCTGGATTTTTTTGTGACGCGCAGCGTAAGCAAGCACTCATTCATTTTGCCTCACGTAAAGCCATGGATATTGTTGGTTTGGGCGATAAAATTATCGAGGATTTAGTCGATTTCAATGTGGTCCATCATGCCGCTGATTTGTATCGCTTGGATTTGCAAGCACTGCAAGAAATGCGACGTCGTGCTAGTGGTCAGCCAGAGGTTGCCATTACGAACAAAACTGAGCCCAGCAAGTGGGCTGAGAATTTGTTGTTGGCAATCGAAAAAAGTAAATCGACACGTTTGGATCGCTTTATCTTCGCCTTAGGTATTCGCGAAGTAGGGGAAACAACGGCTAAAACCTTAGCAAAACACTTTGGTGATTTGCCTGCATTAATGCAAGCTAACAACGAAGAGTTGCAACTAATACCCGATGTTGGTCCGGTGGTTGCAAAACGCATCGTGGCATTTTTTGCGCAAGCCCATAATACCGAAGTGATTGAACAATTAATCGTTGCCGGCGTGCATTGGCCAGTTACAGAGCCAAAATTAGAGGCCACTGGCCCACTGCAAGGTCAAACGTTTGTATTAACCGGCAGCTTGCAACACTTTGGCAGAGAGCAAGCTGGCCAAATGTTAGAAAGCTTAGGGGCAAAAATTAGCAGTTCGGTGTCGAAGAAAACATCGGTGTTGGTTGCGGGTGCGGAAGCCGGCTCAAAGCTGGCTAAAGCGGAAAGTTTGGGTGTGGCCATTTGGCAAGAAGCGGATTTGCTCACTTGTTTTGAACGCAATGGAATACCTTATGAGTGAGCAATGGCAGGCTACAGCAAGCAATGAAGCACTGCGGCAAAGAGCTCAGACCTATCGCTTGATCCGGCAATTTTTTGAAGATCGTGGCGTACTTGAAGTCGAAACGCCAATGCTTTCTGAGGCTGGCAACACCGATCCAAATATCGAAAGTTTCAATCTGCAGTTTTCAGGCGCAAGTTCGGCCGGAAGTTCAAGACGTTGGCTACGAACTTCGCCAGAATTTGCTTTAAAGCGGTTGCTGGCCAGTGGCATTGGCGATTGTTATGAATTAGGTCGTGTTTTTCGTAATGGTGAATTCGGGCATAAACATAATCCAGAGTTTACTATGCTGGAATGGTATCGCTTAGCTTGGAATCATCATCAATTGATGGATGAATGTGTTGAATTGGTTGTTGCGCTTTTTCAGCAACAAAACAAAGTGCTCCGTGTGCAACGCTACACATACCAAGCACTGTTTCTTGAAATTTTAAATGTGGATCCGCACCATTGCACTGACTCAGATTTGCTCCAAATAGTTGAGTCGAACGTTAATGTTGCAGTCAATGGATTAGTTCGTGATGATTATTTGCATTTACTGATGACTCATCTGATTGAGCCAAGCTTTCCGAGCACACAATTGACAGTGGTCTATGATTTCCCGGCTTCGCAGTGCGCTCTGGCTAAAGTCCGTTTGGGTGATACGCCAGTAGCTGAGCGCTTTGAGATTTATCTTGGCGCCAATGAATTAGCAAATGGCTATCATGAGCTCACCGATTCAGTTGAGCAGTTAAACCGCTTCAATAATGATTTAGCCCTGCGCTTGCAAAGAGGCGCCGTGTTGCCCGATATTGATACTCGATTAATTCAAGCCATGCAGCATTTACCAGAATGTGCAGGAGTTGCTATGGGCATTGAGCGATTGTTGATGGCTCTGATGCAAAAAAACTGTATTGAAGATGTGATGGCGTTTAGTTTTAATCGGGCTTAAAAATTAGGGCTGTCCTAGATAACTAACTACTAAATTTCTTAATAATTGGTAATGCTAAGGTAAAGGCTTCTTCGGTCCAATTCCACAAAATATTTTTGGGTAAGCGCAAGCTTTTAGCTAATGGCGCAGGCAGCCAGCTCGAACCAATTTTACGAATACGACAAACGCTGTCGGCATAGCGCCCGATTGCCCAAGTCTGCGCAACAACGCCAATCAATTCTGGAGCCCATTGACTTAAAGGCGCATACTTCAGCACGACATTGCCAAGTGTTTTACCCATGCCATTGATAATACGTTGTTCGAGGCTCTTAAAATCAATCAGTTGATTAGCGCTGGTACTGGCAACCGCAATAATGGCTGAAGTTTCCCAAGTGGCTGGTTTGAGCTCGTGTTGTTTATAGATTTCTTTAATCAGTTGCTTTTGTATGGTTGAAGTTTTGTTTCGCGCCATTGATTCTTGCAACGATTTAGCAAGAAAAGGTTTGGCTAATGGAAAGCGCTGAACAATGCCCTGCGCAATACAATAAGCACCTGCTTTAACACAGGCCGTATGCAAGGTCAGTTCAATTTGCCCACTTAATCGTAATACGGATGATTGATTTTTAGCCATAATTTGATACAAGAAATTGAGTAAAATAAAGAGACATTAAAGGAACAATACCATGAATTTTGAACAGTATGACCGCGTGCGGCCTTTGATTTGGCAGTCCGGCCCAAACTTGCAAATACTTGACCAACGCGTTCTGCCTCAACAACAGCGCTATTTAAGCTGTCAAACATCCGATGAGGTGGCTGAAGCTATTAGCACTTTAGCGGTTCGAGGTGCACCAGCAATCGGAATCGCCGGCGCATACGGTTTTGTAATGGCTGCCTTAGCCACTAAAGCCATTCTAGGCCGTGAGGCATTGTTATTAATATCAGAGCAGATTGAACGATTGGTGAATTCTCGCCCAACTGCAGTGAATTTGCGTTGGGCTATCGAGCGCATGAACCATTGTTTGTCGGATGCAAAAACAGATTGGCGTGTGCTAATTGAACAAGAAGCTATTGCGATTCAAACTGAAGATTTAGCCGCAAACCGCACGATGAGCCTTTTAGGTGTTGAGTATCTAACGCAAGATGCGCGTGTTTTAACGCACTGCAATACCGGCTCATTGGCCACTGCTGGGTTTGGTACGGCATTAGGTGTGATACGAGCTGGCGTGGCTACTGGAAAAATTAGTCAAGTGTATGCCAGTGAAACTCGCCCTTGGTTGCAAGGTTCACGCTTAACCATATGGGAATTACTTGAAGATGGCATACCTGCAACCTTGATTGTGGATAGCGCTTCTGCCTATTTGATGCAACAAGGCAAAATAGATTTTGTGATTGTGGGTGCCGATCGTATTTGCGCTAATGGTGATGTGGCTAATAAAATTGGTACGTATGCGCATGCCTTAGCAGCGAAAGCGCATGCTGTGAAAGTAATGGTTGTAGCGCCTAGCAGTACCATCGATATGCATACGTTATCTGGTGCTGAAATTGAAATTGAGCAGCGCAGTGCAATGGAATTGACCCATATTGGCGGGCTTGAAGTGGGCGCAAAAGCACAGGCGGTTTATAACCCTGTTTTCGATGTAACGCCTGCTAGCTGTATTGATTATTTGGTTACTGAAAAAGGGGTAATCGAGCACCCTAACTTAGCTAAAATGCAAGCCTTTTTTATGCGCAAATAAAAACGGTAAGTAATTGTTTTATATAAAGCATAAATCGAATAATAAAGCCCGAATTCTGCTATAATTTTAGCTGTGTTTGCGTGGTCTGTTTTGATCTAAAGCAGCCTTAAAATTTACCTCACAATCGAGTGATTGAATGTCTGATTTAGCGAAAGAAGTTATACCCGTAAACCTAGAAGATGAAATGCGTCGCAGCTATCTTGATTACGCCATGAGCGTAATTGTAGGGCGCGCTTTGCCCGATGTGCGAGATGGCTTAAAGCCTGTCCATCGTCGCGTACTTTTTGCCATGCACGAATTGGGTGCGCATTCCAATAAACCGTATTACAAATCGGCGCGTATTGTTGGTGATGTAATTGGTAAATATCATCCGCACGGCGATCAATCGGTTTACGATACTTTGGTTCGTATGGCGCAGCCATTTTCACTTCGTTATCTGCTAGTCGATGGACAAGGTAACTTCGGCTCCGTTGATGGCGATTCTGCCGCTGCGATGCGATACACCGAAGCAAGAATGGCCAAAATAACCCATGAACTCCTTGCCGATCTTGATAAAGATACCGTCGATTTTCAACCCAACTACGATGAAAAGGAACATGAGCCTACGGTTATGCCGACTAAGGTTCCCAACTTACTCATCAATGGTTCGGAAGGTATTGCCGTGGGTATGGCAACTAAAATCCCTCCGCATAACCTCAGTGAAATAATCAATGGCACCATTGCGCTGATTGATGATCCAGAGATCAGCATTGCTGAATTAATTACCCATATTCCTGGCCCCGATTTCCCGACAGCCGCCATTATCAATGGCTCTGCTGGCATTCATGCGGCTTATCATACTGGTCGTGGTCGCGTTGTTATGCGCGCCAAAGCCGAAATTGAAATACAAGATAATGGCCGTGAAGCAATCATCATTTTAGAACTTCCGTTTCAAGTCAACAAAGCACGACTGATCGAAAAAATTGCTGATTTAGTAAAAGAGAAAAAACTGGAAGGCATTTCTGAACTGCGTGATGAGTCCGATAAAGACGGTATGCGTGTTTATATTGAAATTAAACGCGATCATTCTGCTGAAATTGTATTGAATCATTTGTATTCTGAAACGCCTTTGCAACAAAGTTTTGGTATCAATATGGTGGCGATTGTTGATAGACGTCCGCAGTTGCTAAACCTCAAACAAATTCTAGAAGCATTTGTCCGTCATCGCCGTGAGGTGGTTACACGTCGAACATTGTTTGAACTTCGCAAAGCACGTGCACGTGCACATATTTTAGAAGGCTTGACGGTTGCATTAGCCAATATCGATGAGATGATCGCGTTAATTAAAACCTCGCAGAATCCGCAGACCGCCAAAGAGCGGATGATGGAAAAACGTTGGGAACCTGGCTTAGTCCGAGCGCTGTTAGGTGCGGCTGGTGCTCATGCTTCAAGGCCTGAAGAGTTGTCCGATGAATTTGGCTTGCACGAAAACGGTTATCAATTATCAGAAGTTCAGGCTAAAGAAATTCTAGAGATGCGTCTGAATCGTTTGACTGGTTTAGAGCAAGAAAAACTTACCGATGAATATCGTGAATTATTGCTTGAAATTCAGGATTTAATCGAAATTCTTGAAGTGCCCGAGCGCTTACTTACCGTTATTCGTGATGAATTATTGTTAATTAAAGAAAATTACGGTGATGATCGTCGTACTGAAATTCGCGCCAGTGAAGAAGATTTGGAAGATCTCGATTTAATTGCCTCCGAAGATGTGGTGGTCACTTTATCCCACGCCGGTTATGCCAAGCGTCAAATGCCCTCAACCTATCGTGCGCAAAAACGTGGCGGCAAAGGTCGTTCGGCAGCTTCGGTGAAAGAAGAAGATTTTATCGAGCGTTTGTGGGTAGTCAACACGCATGACACCTTGCTAACCTTTACTTCAGAAGGACGCGTTTTCTGGCTTAAAGTTTACCGTCTGCCTGATTCTGGCCCAAATTCGCGGGGCCGGCCTATTGTTAATTGGATTCCACTGCAACCGGGCGAAAAAGTCCAAGCAGTCTTGCCAGTCCGCGAATTTACAGATAATAAATTTGCATTTTTTGCTACAAAAAATGGCACGGTTAAGAAAACACCTTTATCTGAATTTTCACGTCCGCGTGCCAATGGTATCTGGGCCATTAGTCTTGATGAAGGCGATGCATTGGTCGATGTGCAGATGACCGACGGCACGAAAGACATCATGCTATTTGGATCGCACGGCAAAGCAGTGCGTTTCGATGAGTCTGAAGTTCGTTCCATGGGGCGTACCGCAACCGGTGTTCGTGGTATGCGAATTAATGATAAAGACACGGTAGTGGTTAGCATGGTGGTGGTTGATGGCGATGGCGACATCCTAACGGCCAGTGAAAACGGATTTGGCAAGCGCACTGAGATTTCAGCTTATCCGAAAAAAGGCCGCGGCACACAAGGTGTGATTGCCATTCAACGCAGTGAACGTAATGGTAGCTTAGTAGGCGCCATACAGCTTTCTGAGCAACATGAAATCCTATTGATTTCTGATCAAGGCACCATGGTGCGTACGCGAGCTTCTGAAGTATCGCAAGTCGGTCGTAATGCCCAGGGCGTTACATTGATGCGTGTTGCCAACGATGAGAAGTTGATGGCGATTGAATGCTTGGATGTTATTGAAGACGTAGAAATTGAAATAGACGTTGATCATGTTATTGATGATGTGCCTAGCAGCATAGATGACAATTAATAGTATCTATTTTAATAATATTTGTTTCATAAAAAAGGCGGGATTCCCCGCCTTTTTTTTCATTTAAATGTCGATTATTTAGGCTTGTAGAGTTTAGCCGTTTTGTCTTTGACCCTTGCAACCTCGCCAACTTTGATATCATGCAGCCATTCTTGGTATACCACTCTGGTTCTGCCATCCTGCATTTTCAGTGTGACCTTGTATTCCATATTGCCTTCAGCAATTTTCTTGCCTGCATAAGCACCACCACCAGCTCCAGCAACGGTAGCTATTGTCTTTCCTGTACCGCCACCAACCTGGTTGCCGAGTAAACCACCAACAACAGCACCGGCAATAGCTCCGCCAGTACCAGATTTGGCGTCGCTGATTTTTTCAATTTTTTTGACAATGCCACAGTCATAGCAGCTATTGGGGATTTTAGTGATTCGCGCGAATGCGCTCGATGCAAACAGTGTCGCGCAAAATAATAATATCAGAGTGTTGGTTTTCATTAGGGCTTTCCTTGGTAGTTAAAGTACCGATAACACATGTTCAGCAGATGATACATTGTATTCGCCTGGTGCTTCAATAAACAGATGTGTAACCACGCCATTATCCGATACAAGCGCAAAACGCTTAGCGCGAATACCCATACCAAATGCCGTGGCATCAAGTTCTAAGCCCAGTGCCCGGGCAAATTCAGCATTACCATCGGCAAACATATTGATACTTTCTGGCGCTTCTTGGCTTTTAGCCCATGCGCCCATCACAAAGGCATCATTCACAGATAAGCAGGCCACTTGATAGCCTTTAGCGGTAAATTCTTCAATATGCTGAATGAAGCTAGGTAAATGCTTGGCCGAGCAGGTTGGGGTGAATGCTCCTGGTACCGCAAACAACACAATTTTCTTGCCGCTAAAATATTCTTGGGTATTAATGGACTGTACGCCGTCTTGAAGTAAGTTAATGGTGGCGCTAGGAATATTGTTGCCTACTTGAATGGTCATGATTCACCTATATGTTGAATTGATTAAATTGAATGCTAAACTCAATTATCGCATTAAACTTGATGCACAGTGCTTTTGAGAATAACAAATGGAATTTAAAGATTACTACAAAATACTGAATGTCGAATCAACGGCAAGTGATGATGAAATCAAAAAGTCGTACCGCAGGCTTGCGCGTAAATTTCATCCTGATGTGAGCAAAGAAAAGGGCGCAGAAGAACAGTTCAAAGCAATCAATGAAGCCTATGAGGTTCTGAAAGATAAGGAAAAACGCAGTCAATACGACCAACTCAAAGCTAATGGTTACCGCCCTGGAGATGATTTCAGGCCGCCGCCTGGTGCAAGTGGTGGCGCGGGTGGTTTTCAGTACGATTTCAACGATATGGGTGGTGCTGGTGGCTTCAGTGATTTTTTTGAATCACTTTTTGGTGCTGGACGTCGGCCTCAACAACAGCAGGCACCAACAGGAAGTCGGGTGAAGTTAAGTATTCCCTTAGAGAAATCGTATTCGGGAGGCAAACAGAAAATTCGCATTGGTAAACGCACCTTTGAGATTAATATTCCAGTTGGAATTAAACCCGGTCAAAGCATTCGTTTAGCTGGCCAAGGCGAACATCAAGGCGATTTGATGATCGAAATTGACTATAAAGAACACCCTGAATTTGAACTGGATGGGTTAAATATTCTTTACACACTGACTTTGATGCCATGGCAAGCAGCATTAGGCGCGAATATATCCGTGCCAACTTTGGGCGGTCTGGTCGAATTGAAAGTGCCTGCCAACTCAGATACGGGCAAGCGATTGCGCTTAAAAGGGCGAGGAATGCCCTCAAAAACCATCAAGGGCGATCAATTAATTGAAATCGAAGTGAGTGCGCCAAGCGTCAAAAACGAACAGCAAAGAGCACTGTACGAGCAAATGGCACTTGTTTTTAAGGAAGATTAAGCCGTAGGCGGCATGACTTGATTGATAATTTCAACCAACTCATTTTCATTAAATGGCTTTGTTAAGTAGGCTTTAGCGCCCTGACGAAGACCCCAAACACGGTCCGTTTCTTGGTCTTTAGTGGTGACTAAAATGATTGGGATATGTTGGGTTGTGGGCTCTCTGCTTAAAGCGCGAGTAGCTTGGAAGCCATTTAAGTTGGGCATAACCACATCCATCAAGACCAAATCAGGCAGCTCAGCTTTGCAAACAGCGACGCCTTGCACGCCGTCATCTGCGGTTACAGCTATATGACCCAATCTTTCTACAATACGTTTCATACCTAATTGTTGGGAAGGAGAATCGTCAACTACTAAAATTTTGGCCATAAATATTCCTTGTTAATATGTTTAGTTAAAAGCAAAAATGAATTTTTAGCAAGCACCTTATTGAATTTTAACAACATGCCGACCAAATGACTGGCCTGAAAGCATGCGCTCGAACACGTGATTTAGTTCTGAAAGTTGTATTTCTTGTACTGCTAATGCATTCAGCGAATTAGAATCCCAGTATTTAGAAAGCAACGCCCAGACCTTTTCCCTTATAAGGCGTTCAGTGCCGGCAGATGCGATTCCAAGCAAGGAAACTCCCCTGATGATAAACGGCATTACGGTTGTATTTAACGAGTGACTAGCCACCAAACCACAACTGGCAACATTGCCGTAAGGCGCAACCTTCGCCAATAGACTAGACAACGCTGCTCCGCCAACGCTATCAACTGCGCCACCAAAACAGATGCTATCCATCGCTTTTTCAGTCAAAATTGATTCACGACTGAGCACTTTAGTTGCGCCAATGTGC
>JAGNUI010000098.1 GCA_017987065.1 Arenimonas sp. | reverse complement strand
CCGAAGCGAAAATGACTCGCTAACTCATTGACTGGCAAAGAACTAATTCTATTAGTAGAAATGCTAATAGAATTAGCGTAATCTGACTTTCCAACGGCTATCTCAATCGGTGAGATTCGCCTCTGACAGATTACACAGTCATGAATACCCACTTTCCAAATACCACTGCCCATTTGCTTGGGGCAGTAATCATCGACCCACCCCGCATTGGATTACCATTGCTCGGAGCAAGTGCTCGATTGGGCTTTCCTTCGCCAGCCGACGACTTTCTCGATGACGCGCTGGACCTTAACGAATACCTGATTAAGAATCCGGCATCGACCTTTCTGTACCGCGCTGAAGGCGATTCCATGCTGATGGCAGGCATAAGGTCCGGAGATATCTTGCTGGTAGACAGGTCGGTGACTGTTCAAAATGGTGACTTGGTTTTGGCTTGTTGGGGTGGCGACTCACCCATTTGCAAGATTCTGGAAGGGCTGCCAAATCGAATCGAGTTACATTCTGCTAACCCCGATTACCCAGCACTTATTCCACCTCCCGATGCTGAAGTAGAACTGTTTGCGGTCATTAGCGTCGTGCGTAAGTTGGTTCGGTCCAGAGGTCGCCGTGTTCGCGCTCGTTGACGGAAACAACTTCTACGCTAGCTGCGAGCAGGTTTTCCAACCAAAGCTGCGTGATAGGCCTTTGGTTGTCTTGAGCAATAACGATGGTTGCGCCATAGCTCGGTGTGCCAAAGCCAAAGCCTTGGGTATTAAGATGGGCCAGCCCGCTCACCAGCTTGGTGAATACGTTCAGCGCTTTGGTCTACGGATGTGTTCGGCAAATTTCAGCTTGTACGGAGACATGAGTGCTCGGGTGGTTTCTGTGCTTGGAGAATTTGTTCGCAGAATAGAGGTGTACTCCATCGACGAAAGCTTTCTGGACCTGTCTGGGGTGAAAAATCGACTGGAACTGGGGCTGGATATTCACCATGCCGTTAAACAATACACCGGGATACCTTGTTGCGTTGGTATAGCCCCAACTAAAACTCTTGCCAAACTAGCCAACAAGCGTGCAAAGAAAGGTCGTGGGGTGATTGACCTGTCATGTGTAATTGACCGAGAAGCGGCACTTGATGATTTTCCAGTAGAGGACATTTGGGGGGTCGGGAGGAAATGGGCAATCAAGTTACATGAGCGTAATATTCATACTGCCGCACAGCTTCGGGATACACCAACTGATGAAATTTTGACCAATTTTGGTGTTCTTTTGGCCCGAACGCAAAAAGAATTACAGGGAACGCCTTGTTTGGGCTTAGAAGAACAAGAACCGGATAGGAAGCAGATAATTGTCTCCCGGTCTTTTGGGGCTCGTGTAGAGTGTCATAGCGAGATTATGGAGGCGGCAGCGACCTTCGCCGTCCGTGCAAGTGAAAAGCTACGTAAACGCGGATTGGTGGCCACGGGTGTCTGGTTGTTCGCCAATACTGATACGTTCAGACCTGAATTGCGTCAGCACCACCCAAGCCGGGCCATCGAATTACCGATTGCAACCAACGACACACGACTGGTTCTGGAGGCCGTTCGGAATCTATTTCGGGGTTTTTTGCGAAAAGGCTACGCCTACAAGAAATGCGGTATTGGGCTTCTTGACCTGAGCCGACCGGAAAACCTGCAAGGCGACCTGTTTAAACCCAAGGTGGCTGGCAATGCTCAGCTGATGGATACACTTGACCAAATCAATCGCAAGTACGGCAGAGGTGCGGTGGGTCTGGCTGCTAGTGGCTGGAACAAGAGTCCTGTATGGGGAATGCGTCAGAAAAATGTATCCCCGCACTTCACTACACGCTGGGAAGATCTGCCAAGGGTTAGATGCTGACACTGTTGGTATAGGAGTTGCACCTCAGTATCCCCACAGTGAAGAATTACAATAAAAAAGGACTTACGATTGCTCGTAAATCCTTATTTTAATGGCGCCCGAAGTTGGACTCGAACCAACGACCCCCTGATTAACAGTCAAGTGCTCTAACCAGCTGAGCTATTCAGGCAAGGTGTCTATTTTCCTCATAAATGGCTGTGGAGTCAATATTTGTTTGCGTTTTATTGTGTAATTCTCAATATCAATTACTTAAACTGGCAGGCCAAACTGATTTGTGTAGCATTCGGTACACCGTTGCGTAAATTACCGGTATTGCTAACCACTAAAGTCTTGGCTTTGCTAATCCCACGTTGATCGCATAGTGTGAAAGTAGCATTACTGCCTGCATTGCCGCCATTGCCCTGGAAAACAATACGCGTTCGGCCAGAACTGCTAATTAGGCGCGTATCTTGCAAAGCCGTTTGGCTGAAGATGATAGATTCATTTGGCTCACGTTCACGGCTAGCGTTTTGATCAATAAAACCAATCCAGCCCATGCTCCAATCAAACCCGGTGAGGCAGGTTTGCCCATCATGGCTTGGACACAGTGTGGTTCGTGCCCCATGCAGAGCAGCTTTGCTTGATGCAGTCATCAGCGAACCAAGCAGAGCAGTGTGAGCTTCACTCGCTCTCGTTGCATGTATCGCAGATAGGCTTGCAGGTATGGCAACGCCCATCAATATGCCGCTAACGGCTAGGCTAATCATCAATTCAATGAGGGTAAAACCTTGGTTATTCATTTTCATAAAGCGCTCCATTAGTGGTTCAAATTAGAGTGCCTTTATCGGTTTGAACATAAAGTAGGTGTTTAACGACGGCGCTTGTGAGAAAATTCTGAATTGCGTATGAGAAATAACTATGGATAACCCTTTTCGGCTGGTATCGCCGTTTCAGCCGGCAGGCGACCAACCACAAGCGATTGCGCGATTAATCGAAGGTTTTGAATCGGGTGTAGCGGCGCAGACCTTGCTTGGCGTTACCGGTTCTGGAAAAACCTTCACCATTGCCAATGTTATTCAACATATTCAGAAGCCAACCTTGGTGTTAGCGCCTAATAAAACCTTGGCGGCGCAACTGTATGGCGAGTTCAAAAGTTTTTTCCCAGACAACGCGGTTGAATATTTCGTGTCGTATTACGATTACTACCAGCCTGAAGCCTACGTGCCGGCCAGCGATACGTTTATCGACAAAGATTCGTCCATCAATGAGCATATCGAGCAAATGCGTTTATCGGCCACCAAGGCATTATTGGAGCGTCGCGATGCCATTATTGTCGCATCGGTATCCTCCATTTATGGTTTAGGCGATCCGAACGAATATTTCCGCATGGTGTTGCATTTGGTGTGTGGCGATTTCATCGATCAACGTGAGTTGATCCGGCGCTTAACTGAAATGCAATACACCCGCAATGATGTTGAGTTGAAGCGCGCTTGTTATCGCGTGCGTGGCGAGGTGATTGATGTGCATCCGGCTGAAAGTGATTTTGAAGCGGTGCGCATTGAATTATTTGATGGCGAGATTGAGTCCATTGCTACCTTTGACCCATTAACCGGTGAAATTAGAAACAAGTTACAGCGCTTCACCTTGTACCCGAAATCGCATTATGTGGCCACGCGGCAACGCGTATTGGATGCCATCGAAACCATTAAGGCGGAATTGAAAATTCGCCTCGAATTTTTTTATCAAGAAAATAAACTGGTTGAAGCGCAGCGTTTGGCGCAACGTACTCAATTCGACATTGAGATGATGCTGGAAGTAGGCTATTGCAGCGGTATTGAAAATTATTCGAGGCACCTAACTGGCCATATGCCCGGTGAGCCGCCGCCTTGTTTGTATGATTATTTACCACCCGATGCTTTGTTGGTGGTGGATGAATCGCACGTGACTATTCCGCAATTGGGCGCCATGTATAAGGGCGATCGTTCACGCAAAGAGACTTTGGTGAATTTTGGTTTTCGTCTGCCTTCGGCGCTCGATAACCGACCGCTAAAATTTGATGAGTGGGAGCGCCGTGCGCCACGTTGCGTCTATGTTTCAGCAACTCCAGGCACCTATGAGCTTGAACATACAGTAGGGCAGGTGGTGGAATTAGTGGTGCGCCCCACTGGGTTAGTTGATCCGCAAATTGAAATACGGCCAGTCGCCACGCAAGTTGATGATGTGTTATCGGAAATCCATGAGCGTGTAAAGCTCGGCGAACGCGTTTTAATCACCACGCTCACCAAACGCATGTCGGAGAATTTAACCGATTACTTGGCCGAGCATGGCGTAAAAGTCCGCTACTTGCATTCCGATGTGGATACCGTTGAGCGCGTTGAAATTATTCGCGATTTGCGTTTGGGCGTATTCGATGTGCTGGTAGGAATTAACTTGTTGCGTGAAGGCTTGGATATGCCGGAAGTTTCCTTGGTTGCTATTTTAGATGCCGATAAAGAGGGCTTTCTGCGTTCGTCGCGTTCGCTCATTCAAACTATAGGTCGTGCGGCACGAAATTTAAACGGCAAGGCCATTTTATACGCTGATAAAATTACCAACTCGATGAAAATTGCCATCGATGAAACTGACCGTCGGCGTGCCAAGCAAGAGCAATACAATATTGAGCACGGCATTGTGCCGCAATCCATCAAACGCGCCATCATGGACACCATGGAAGGGGCACGATCTGAGCTAGGTTCTGTTGCAAAGATTACCAATTCAGATGCTGAAATTTCAGTGCTCTCTGCTGTGCAATTGGTTAAACGCTTAAATGAATTGGAAACTCAGATGTTCAAACATGCTCAAAACCTAGAGTTTGAGCAAGCAGCGCAATGCCGTGATGAAATGAGCAAACTTAAGGAACAAGTGCTTTTGCGTTAATCATTTGCCTGATTACTAGGTCTTATCGTACAATAAGCATTCTTTGGGGCAATTAGCTCAGCGGTAGAGCACTTCCTTGACATGGAAGGGGTCACAGGTTCGATCCCTGTATCGCCCACCAATTTCAAATCCATGTATTTAAATCATGGAAAGTATCCGAAAAATATCAAAAACCACCTTGAACTAGGTGGTTTTTTTATTTTATCACTCTAATTTTTCATAACTGATTGAAATATATTGAAATGTAAACTTATTAATCACAGTTGGCGAAATTGGGTTGCCGACGAAAATTGTGTTGCTTAAAAAATAAGCACAATTTAATCAATATGTGATTGACTTCACATTCCATTAAGTCTATGTTCATATTACCAAAAAGCGTGGGGCTGCTTGGAAATTCTAATTTGAGGTGTGTTTATGATTCGATTGACAGTGCTAACGGCTGCAACTTTAGTAGCCTTAGGCTTTACTAGTTCGGCAAATGCAGGTGGGCGGTTTGATTTAGTAAAACAAGATCTACAAATGGGCAAACAATATGCCTCCGGACAAATGATTATTCAGTATCGCTCTTCTGCAACTGCTGCAGACAAAATGCGCATTGAGAAAATATTGGGCGGTAGTCGCGCTCAAACCATTGGTGCTAAAGGCGGACGATTGAATTTACGTGGCGATCTCGAACTGGTCCAGTTCGCAGCCGGCGCAAGCATGGCATCTAAAATTCAACTGATTGTTAATGATTCAGCCGTTGATTATGCTGAGCCGAACT
>JAGNUI010000097.1 GCA_017987065.1 Arenimonas sp. | reverse complement strand
AATCAACCAAACAGAGTTCAAATTCACAGACCAAATCTGTGAGTGCTGGAAAGGCACAATCAAAAGTTAAAAATGAAATCTATATCGTGCAAGCCGGCGATACGGTTTACGGTATTTCCTTTCGTGCCGGATTGAATTTTCGTGATGTGGCAAATTGGAATGGCATTGATGAACCTTACACGATACGAGTGGGGCAGAAAATTCGCTTAACGCCACCGCAATCTGCAATCGTTCAATCAAACACTGTAAAAGCTACAGCAGCTAAACCTAAATCGACAATAGCCACACCAAGCCCATCTAAAGCTCCCTCAACCGAAACAGTGCTCGTGGTTGAAAATCCCATTGCGCCTAGTATGGATTGGCAATGGCCTACCACAGGTAAATTGATTGGTGTTTTTGTAGCTAACGATAAAACCAAACAAGGCATTAATATTTCAGGTAAAGCGGGGCAGAAAATTTATGCCGCAGCCGATGGTGTGGTGGTGTATTCGGGTACTGGTTTAATTGGTTACGGTGAATTGCTGATCATCAAACATAACAACGAATGGATATCGGCTTATGCTCATAACGAAAAACGGCACGTTGCAGAAGGTGTGAAAGTGAAAGCGGGTCAACATATTGCCGATATGGGTCGCACGGGTTCGGCGAGTGATATGTTGCATTTTGAAATCCGCCGGAATGGTAAACCAGTCGATCCTTTGCTTTATCTGCCCAAACGCTGATAACAAAAAGGCACCCGTAGGTGCCTTCTTGATCTAACTACGATTGCTATTACTGCTGCGATTTAATCCAGCGATCAATTTTGGCTTCAAGTACATCCAATGGCACCGAGCCATCTTTGAGCACTTCGGCATGGAAAGCACGGATGTCGAAATTGCTACCAAGTGCCGCTTCTGATTTAGCGCGAAGCTCCTGTATTTTCAATTCACCAATTTTGTAGCCTAAGGCCTGACTTGGCCAAGCGACATAACGTTCGGCTTCTGAGGTGGAAGTGGTCAGACTTTCCGCAGAGTTGTCGAGCATATATTGAATAACCTGTTCACGTGTCCAATTTTTGCTGTGTAAGCCGGTATCAACCACCAAGCGGATGGCGCGCCACAGTTCGTTTTGTTGGTAGCCGAAATAATCATACGGATCGGTGTACACGCCCAAATCTTTACCCAAAGATTCTGCATACAAACCCCAACCTTCGGCAAAGGCATTCTCGCCTCCAAAGCGACGGAATTTAGGCAGGTTTGTTAGCTCTTGCTGGAGTGCAATCTGGAAATGGTGGCCTGGAATCGCTTCGTGTAAATATAAATCTTCGGCATCCCAGGTTTTTCTGGTTGGCAGATCATAGGTGTTCACGTAGAAAATACCAGGGCGACTTCCGTCTTCACTTGGGCTTTGGTATTCGCCACCAGCCGCTGATTTGGCGCGGAACGCTTCTACAGGGCGAATCTCGAAGGGTGCTTTTGGTAACAATGAAAACTGTTCTGGAACCTTAAGATTAATTTTCGCTTCCAATGCGCGGTAGTGTTCCAACAATGCAGCTTCATCTTTGAAGCTGAAGCGTGGGTTGTCTTGCATAAACTTAAAGAAATCTTGCAACGAGCCCTTGAATCCAGTTTGCTCCATCACTTTACGAATTTCGCCGTGAATACGGGCGACTTCATTGAGACCAATGGTATGAATCTGGTCTGGGGTCAAATCAGTAGTTGTGCTCATCCGCGCGTTGAAAGCGTACCAAGCATCACCATTAGGCAATTTGTCGAGACCCACTGATGTACGTGTGGCTGGCAAGTATTCGTCATTGATAAAGGCCCGCAGTTTTTTGTAAGCCGGCATTAATTCGTTACCAATCATCGCGCTATAGGCTTTGGTTAAACGTTCTTTGTCAGCCGCTGAAAAGCTGGCTGGCATGTTCTTGATTGGCCCCCAGAACAGACTTTCTTCCGGTGTTGCTTTAATCAAATCATCCAGTTGCGGAACTACCTTAATCATCAATGCTTTTGGTTGCACCACGCCTGCTTGAATGCCAGCGCGCATATTTACGATGTCGGTATTTAAAAGCACCGGCAGGCGCTTGCCACGTTCAAGCCAATTGTCATAATCTTTCACTGTTTTGAAGGGTTGCGCGCCTGTGCCGGATCCGAGTTGCACGGCCAAAGTGGCTATGCTGTTCATCTGATTGACTGGCAACATCCAATCAGGAAATTGTTCGGAGGCGAGTGTATTCTTCGCATCACGTACAAAAATTTGGTAGCTCAGCAGGTCTTGACCATCTAGTCCATCAGAACCAATGGCTTCAATTTTCTTTAGCCATTTTTCGGTGTAATCATGGGACAGTTGACGATACTCCGCTGAACCATAATCAGGCAGTAAATTGTTATAACGTGGGTCGCCTTGAAAGGTTGCGCCAATAGGGTTGAGCTTTAGGCCTTCTTCCCAATACGCTTCATACAACTGATTAAGTTGCTCAGCCTTGCTGGCCTTAGCCGATAAAGCCGATTCAGGTGTTGCGGCTACAGAAACACTGGCTAAACCAGTAACTAAGGTTGCGAGCGAAATGGCTAAAGCAATGGGACGAAGTTTCATAGTGAATCCTTTTATTGATGAGCAATTTGATGAAGATGGGCGGCATTTTCATGGCCGAGGTACCAACGAATCAGTTTTCGTACAGCATACAGTAACGGAATCAAGGCAATAGCCGCAAGCATTTTATAGGCGTAGTTTAAGCTCGAAACGGCTAAGAATAAATCGTAACTCCATTTTTGTGGGCCAAGCACAAAAGCAATATAAATAACCACAAAGCTATCAAAGATCTGTGAAATAGCGGTTGAGCCGGTTGCGCGAAGCCAAATAAATCGTGTGCCGGTTTTTTTAAGAATCATTGAAAAAATCGAAACATCAACCAGCTGACTGAGTAAAAAGGCAATCACTGAACCCCAAATGGTCCATAATCCTTGCCCAAAAATAGCGGCAAAGGCTTTTTGCAAATCGGGCACGCCTTGGTCTTGGTTGGCGCCCACCCACCAAGTTGCAGGGGCTAAATGAATGGCCGCATAGGCAAAAACAAAGCCATACAAAATTAATATGACGGCAGTCCAACTGATAAATTTAACACCGCGCTTACCGAAATATTCATTAACAATATCGGTCATCACAAATACAATCGGCCAAAGCAGGGTGCCGGCCGTAAAGTTCAATGAGCCAGTTTGGCCAAACAAATTCCAATTGAATGGATCAATGCCAAGGGTGTCTTCTAAGGCGAATATCTTCACCCCAATAAATTCAGCCAATACTGCATTGACACAAAAAAACGCGGCCAGAAATACATACAATCGCTGTGGCTTTTCAAGAACCATGACTTAATTTTTTCGGCTAAAAGGGATTTTATCGGGAGCCACAGCACCGCCCGAAATTATAAATGACATCGCTTGATCAGCGGTCCAGTCGGTTGGTGTTAGCTGACTGACCGGCACAATTTCAAGATAGCCAGAGGTTGGGTTGGGCGTGGTGGGCACATACACCGCGGCTAATTCTTCGCCAGTTTGTTCGTCTTGGAGTATGCGCGTTACAAAGCCAATGGATTTCATATGCTCGTGTGGAAAGTTGATCAGCACCACGCGTTGCGTTCCATCTGGTTTGGTTTGCAGCATATCTAATAATTTTCGGGCACTGCCGTACACGGTGTTGGCCAATGGCACTTTGCTGATTAATGATTCAACCCAGCCTAGTAGGCGCTGGCCAATCACGCGCCGCGAAATAAAACCAATACTCAAAATAAAAGCAATGGTGACCACGATGCCAATCGCAATTTTTACCCATGGCTCAGAAAGCCAGGCAAACATCAGTGGATAGACTGTTGCTAAGTGTGCGCTTACTGGTTCAATAACCGGTTGGCTGATGTCTGAGAGCAATCCGAACACGAACTTAAAAACAATAAAAACCAACCAAATGGGTGCCAATGTTAATAGGCCAGTTAGAAAGTAAGTCCGAAGTTTTTTCATCAAGACAGTATAGACGTTCAGTTAAGCAGTGTTGCCATCTTACGCCGATAATTGCGCACTAAATCATCGTCTTCAATAGTTGCAAAAGCTTCAATCAGTAGTTTTTTTGGTAAACCATCTTGATAGGCGCGATGATCGCGTAACAGAATCATTAAATGCATTAAACCCTGTTCGGGATTGCCATGAACTAAGTATTGCAGAGCGAGCAGGCGACGCGCTTCAATGTCGTTGGCATTACTGGCAAGTGCGGCTTCAAGCACTTCAATAGCGGGTGCATCGTTAGCTTGCTGTGCTAAATCAATACGGGCACGTGCTTTTGCAACTCTATCATCCATGGCTAAGTTGGCTGGCAGCGCATCAAACAGATGCAATGCTTCGGCATAAGCATGTGTGTTCATCAGTGCTAGGGCTAATTCAAGTTTCAAATCAGCTTGCTCGGGAGCTTCCAGCATTGCATGACGCAGGCGGACAACTTCCTGATGCGGATCAAGCGGCGTGGCTTCAGCCGATAGGGCTTCCGGTTCGGCATCGGTTCCCGGTACGATTTGGTAGTGACTGAAGAACTCCTTGAGCTGCGTTTCCGAGAGCGCACCGGGAATCTGGTCAACGATTTTGCCGTCTTTCATCAACACCATGGTCGGGATTGATTTGATCTGGAAGTAACCGGCCAACTGCTGCTCTTTATCGACATCGACCTTGGCCAGAATGAAGGCGCCTTTGTACTCGGCAGCGAGTTTCTCTAGAACTGGCCCGACCTGTTTGCAGGGCCCGCACCACTCGGCCCAGAAGTCGATCAGAATTGGCGTCTGCTTCGATGCATTGATGACGTCTTGTTCAAAGCTGGCTAAGTTGGTATCGATGACGAACGAGTTCATGGCGGATCTCGGTGAAAGGGGTTTTACTTAATCTGTGGCAATAAACTGGCCATTTCAAGGGCTGCCATGGCGCAATCCCAACCTTTATTGCCCGATTTGCCGCCGGCACGTGAAATGGCTTGTTCGGTATTTTCGGTGGTAACCACCCCAAACATAACTGGGATGCCGGTTTGCATGCCAACTTGGGCGATGCCTTTGGCGGCTTCATTGCAAACATAATCGTAGTGCGTGGTTTCGCCGCGAATAACCACCCCTAAGCAAATAACGGCTTGGTATTTTCCAGACTTGGCTAAACTCATGGCGGCGATTGGTAATTCAAATGCACCTGGCACCCAAATAACATCAATATTTTGTTCGGCAGTTTGATGTTGAATTAAACAATTTTTAGCACCATTGAGTAAGCGCTCGCTGATGAAATCATTGAATCGTGAAACCACAATGGCTATTTTGAAGTTGCTGCCGTTTAGTGAGCCTTGATAAATCATGAAATATTCTCAATGTTTGGGGTTACGTCGATGGAATGACCGAATTTTATATTTTTGGTTAACAAATAATGATGATTAAAACTATTGGCTTGTATTGATAAAGCTTTGCGTACAATTTTGCGTTGGCTAATATTCTGAATTGCTTCCAGTTTGTCTGGGTTGTTGGT
>JAGNUI010000011.1 GCA_017987065.1 Arenimonas sp. | reverse complement strand
GGGCATTAAACCATTGCAAACGATAATCATCATTTTCAATTTGCAACTTGGCATAACCATTCGGCGTGCCGTCGGACATTATGCTGTTAGGAATACCTTGTGCGTCTTTAATGCCAGACCAATAAGCGCCGCAGGTAGCGCCCACATTGTATTCATACAACCGCCCGGCTCCAAACCAATCGGTGTTTGGATTATGCAAAAAATGAGTTTGCGTATGCGAATGTGCCGTTAGCAATAAAATATTTTTAAACGGCTCTAATAAAGCAAACAAACGTTTTCTGTCTTGGCCTCTGAACGTTTCGCGATTGCTTTGTGTTTGGAAAAATGGAATGTGGGCAGAAATGACTAATAATTTTGATTTGTCAGCTCTTGCCAAATAGCGTGCCAAGAAATGGAACTGTGTGTCGCGCAAACCACCTATATATGATGGGGATTGCCTAGGCAAATACACGACATCATCTAGCACTATAAAATTGGCTTGGTGTTCTTGCCAAGCAAAGGTATCAGGCCCAAATTGTGCTCTAAAACTTTCCAGACTTGTTTCATCAGAATTTGCGTCAAAATCCAAATCATGATTGCCTGCGGCATACAGCCATGGCGTATTTAAGGCTTTATCGACGTGCTTAATTTCAGGCAATAAAGACAAATCATCGTGTACGATATCGCCCAAACTGATGCCCAGTTTTGCTGGATTTTTACCAATAATCGGTTGCACAATATCTTGCTGATAATAGCCAACATCTTTTAGGCTTTTAGGCTGCGGATCACCAAATAGCAAAACGTCTAAATTAGTTTTTTGCTGTGTCGTTTCTTTTGTAGGCCATAAGGCAAAAGATCGACAGGAATCATCTGATTTTTTAACGCCACCATATTTCAGATTGGAGTCCACGCTGGCTTGATTACTAAAGAAATCTGGCAGCCCATCGGCGCGCAATGGCAATGTGTAGCCCGCTGGCTTTATAACAAAAATCGTTTGTCCGGCGCTTGCTTCTAAGCTGAAGAGCCCTTTGGCATTGCTATAGACAATATGATTGCCATTCGACACCGCCACACCCGCAACGCCTTTTTCCTTAGTATCAAAAATACCATTGCGATTACTGTCGTTGAACACAGCCTGCTTTTCGCAAGCCTGTGCAAGCGCCAAAGAAGGCATTGCACCAATGAGTAGTAAGCAAGCTAAGCGCTGAAAGTTTGCCATCAAAGTGCTGAACGCGCCGCCATTAATAGTTCACCATGCTCAACCAAATCGACCATTTGCTGCACTTCAAAATTCATCGCGCGGTCGCTGTGCATAAACGAGATATGTTTACGCAAAGCCAACAAGGCAGCTGCCACGGCATTTCCTGGCGTAAATTCGCTCGCTTCAGCTAATTCCAAGCGTAGCGCTTCTACTTCTTGCATAAACTCTGCAAAATCAGGGCTGCCTGGCAGTGGTGCCATGTTGATTTTAAGTGCCAAAGCCTCAGCATTATGATTCGATGCCAATTGCCGTGCTGCGTTAATCATGTCTTTGCGAAATTCTAGCGCTTGTGCTGCCGTGTATATCTCTAATGCAATGACTTTTGCTAAATCGTGGGTCATCTCCAATACATGTCTTGCTTCATTAGCTCCCATAGAAACATGGTCTTCTGCATTGGCACTGGTTGGGATTGAATACACCGAGGCAGGATGCGCACGCGTGGCTAGATCATTGACGATAGCGGCGGCCGTGTATTGCACTATCATGAAGCCACTTTCGGTACCATCTTCATTGCCAATTAAAAAAGCTGGCAAGCCATCATTGGTTGCCGGATCAACGAGTTTATTTAAACGTCGCTCAGAAATTGAGGCGAGCACTGGAATGGCCGCCTTCACGTAACTCATTACCAAAGCTAATGGCATACCATGAAAATGACCGGCTGAAACGATTTGATCTTCAATATTAGTTGCACCGGGTAAATCCGGGAATATTAAAGGGTTGTCAGTAACTGCATTCAATTCAATTTCTAAAACGCGCCTGGCCTGCTCAACCGCATCGCGCACTGCACCATGCACCTGAGGAATACAGCGCAGTGAATAACTATCTTGTGGTTGGTGTTTTTTACCGCCACGGAAGGGTTTAAAACGTTGATAAAATTTCTCACGACCATGGCGTTGCTGGAGTGGAACCCAATCCCAAGCAATATCAAAATTTAACGCGTCAAGATTTGCATCTGGCCAACAACCGGGCTGCCAGGAACGGAATTTAGGCACCAAATGGTAGTCAATATCAACCAACTTGGAATCTTCCAATAAAAGATGCAATTGTTTGGCTGTATGCACCTGCCCAGGATGCGGGCGCAGCGCATGCACGTGCTCATCAAATGCACGCATACGGCCAGAGAATGCGTCTAAAGTTATTGCTGCGGCTAAATCAGCGGTATCGCAAAGTTCTTCTAACCGAGCAACAGCGAGAACACCCGTGGCCAGCATTTGAGCTGTGCCATTGTTCAACGCTAAACCTTCTTTATGAGAAAGTTTAATCGGCAGCAAGCCCGCTTCTTGCAAGGCTTGCGCACCTGGAATACGGCGTCCTTGATAAAACGCTTCGCCACCACCCAGCAACACAATAGCCAAATGGGAAAGTGGTGCTAAATCACCGCTAGCACCCACAGAGCCAAGTTGCGGCACAATCGGCGCAATGCCCGCATTGAGCATGCTGGTTAAGGCTTGCAGGGTTTCAACACGAATGCCGGAATGGCCGCGCATCAATGTATTAATACGAATGACCATCATGGCACGAACAACTTCAACCGCAAACGGTTCGCCCACACAAACCGCATGCGTGATGATGAGATTACGTTGTAATTCTTCTAATAAGGTTTCGTTTGTGTTGTGTGTTGCGCGAATATGGTGTGCACCGAGTAGTTTATCGGCGTTGCTTCCAAACCCCGTTGAAACACCATACAAAGGTTGCTGTTGTTTCACTTGCTGCGCTAAAAACTCAGCGGTTTTTGCAACAGCTACCAATTTTTCACTGTCCAATACAACGCTAGCGCCATAAGCAACGGCAATGACTTGTTCGTGTGATAGCGAAACACCCGTTAAGGTAATTGATTTCATTATAGCCCCCACTCATTAGCTTGACTTAAGCAACGTACTAAATCGCTCCGTTCAATTTCAACTTGTTTGCCGGTGGCTAAATTTTTCAAACTAACCACTGACTTAGCCTGCTCCGACTCACCGAATAGAACCATGTAACTGAAACCGACTTTATCGGCGTATTGAAATTGTTTGGCTAATTTTTTTGCTTCCAATTGCACTTCACAGGCAATACCAGCCGCACGCAATTCTTGACCAATGGTCAATGCTGACGGTAAATCATCATCACTCATTAAACCAACAAGCACCATATGATTCTGGCTGTCGGGCTTCATTAATCCAACCTCACGCAACTGCCAAAACAGACGACTGGCACCAATCGAAATACCAACGCCTGGTAGTTTAGACTTACTGTAATGACTGGCTAAATTATCGTATCGACCGCCAGAACAAATAGAACCAATTTGCGGATAATCATTGAGCGTTGTTTCGTAAACCGTACCGGTGTAATAATCCAAACCACGAGCAATGGAGAAATTCAATGCGTAATTTTTTTCAGGAACACAAAGCCTCTGCATCATTGCCAAGACTTCAAGCATTTCATCCACGCCCTCAGTGGTTTGCGGAAAATCCACTTTCAGTTTTTCAAGGATATTTAATGCCGAGGCATGCGTGCTCGAGCGTGTTAATACAAAACCCAGAATTTGTTCAATAGTGGCATGCGCTAGATTAAAGCCCTCACCTTTTAATGTTTGTGCAACTTGCTCCGCGCCACGTTTATCTATTTTGTCTATTTCACGCAACACTAAAGCTTGCTGCTCATTATCAATGATGCCAATTTCTGCAAAGAAACCGCGCAGAATCTTTCGGTTATTCAAAGAAATGGTGAAAGCACCAATAGCCAACTCAGAAAATACGGCATAAATAACGGCTGGAATTTCCGCATCATAACGCACCGACAAACTATCTTTGCCGACCACATCAATATCGCACTGATAAAATTCGCGGAAGCGGCCCTTTTGAGCGCGCTCACCTCGATACACGCGCTGTATCTGGTAACGACGAAACGGGAACGCGAGCTGGTGTTCATGCTCTGCAACGTAGCGAGCCAAGGGCACTGTTAAATCGAAACGAAGTGCCAATTCAGGGGCATTACCCTGCTCTAAAGCACCGGTTGATTGCACGAAATATACTTGGCGCTCGGTTTCACCGCCGGTCTTGGTGAGCAAGACATCGGTTAACTCAAACACAGGAGTTTCAATCGGCAAAAAGCCAAAACGCTGATAGTTTCGGCTAATCACATCCAGCATGTGTTTAAAACTACGCTGCTCGCTGGGAAGCAATTCAAGGGTACCAGCAGGTGTTCTAGGCTTAATCAATGGAAGCTCCTTGTTTAAGCACCTATTTTAACGGTTTGTATGTGTTTGCGGTAACTCTCAGGTGTAATTGCCTTTTCAGATAAAAAGCTCAGCGATTATATTGTCTAATAATATTTAAACTTACAATCTATTGATTTGAATCAATTTCTAGCCACTTAAAGAGTGCCGCAAGGAGCAAAGATTCAGTATGATTAGTCATATAGGGTGCAAATTGGTTATTGAAGGAATCCATTTGGTGCCATTGCACATTGCAATTTAAAATATAAAGGTTCTTCAATGCACGCATTAAACGATGCCGCTCAAAAAGTTATCATTCTGAATGACAGTAATGAAATCTTTGAATATTCAAAGTATTTGAGTTCTGGTCAATTTATATGGAGTCATTTTTCCCATCAAATCGACCTAACACAATGGCTAAAATTAAGTGATGACTATACGCAAAGGGAGTTCGAAACATCATCAACACTTGGCATTCCCATAATCCGCCTTTCTAAATTCGAGTTGCAACAATCTGCCATAGCGCTGCTTAGTGCCAATACCGCAAGGAAATACCGCGCTGTACCTATTTTTCTTGCTGGTGATAGTTGTATTATCGCCATGGAACGACCCAATGATAAAACTGCATTAGAAGCATTGAGTTTTGTTTGCAAGCCTAAGGTTTTTCCAGTCTTAGCTAATGGTAAAGAAATTTGCGATGCCATAGCAAAATACTATGATCGAGTAGAAGATTGGGAACTACTCAACCAAATTGGTATTAATACTGAATCAATTACGATTGATACCACGGAAGAAGAGGCGCTGCGTTTTTCAAATAAAAAACCAATCGTTCGAGAAGTTAGTAATATTCTTGGCGATGCTGCATCACGTAGAGCCTCCGATATACATTTCCGCCCGGGCCCCGATGGCACAGATGTTTTATTTCGTATTGATGGCGAATTAATTCCCGTTCGCAGGCTTGTTTCTAATTTACATCGTGCCATTATTAGCCGTGTCAAAGTATTAGGGCAAATGAACTTGGCTGAGCATCGAAAAGCACAAGATGGTCGCTCCAATTTTATCTTAGAAAACGGCAGAACTATTGACTTGAGGATTTCTGTTTTACCCACTGTCTACGGCGAAAGTGTTGTCATTCGACTACTAGACACCATGGAAAGCCTATGGAACATTGAGCAAATCGGCTTAGAACCCGTAGACCGACAAAAACTCAATGATGTAATGGCGCGCTCGCATGGTATGTTTTTAACAACAGGCCCTACAGGTTGCGGTAAATCAACCACTCTTTACGCTATGTTGATGGAGATGCGTAAAAAGCACGTTAATATTTTAACCATTGAAGATCCAGTTGAGTTTCATATTGCTGATGTACAACAAATGCAGGTCAATCGAGCCGCTAGTTTTACATTTGCTTCCGCACTACGCAATTTTTTACGTCACGACCCAGACATTATTATGGTGGGTGAAATCAGAGATCGTGAAACGGCATCCATTGCAGTTGAAAGCGCGCTAACCGGACATCTTTTACTAAGCACGCTGCACACCAATACCGCAGCCACCACCATTACCCGCCTACTTGACCTTGGGGTTGAGTCCTATTTGTTACGCGCTTCATTACTTGCCGTCATGGCACAACGCCTTGTTCGACTTACCTGCAACCATTGCAAAGAACGAGAGCAAATTGACGATCGTATATTGCAATACTACGGTCTGTCCAAAGATGAGGAATTCTTTATAGGACGCGGTTGCTCACATTGCGATGGACTCGGCATTAAGCACCGAAAAGCAATCTATGAACTGATGGTCGTTTCTAAAGGCATACAAGAACTAATTGTTAAAGGCGCCGAAGCAGATAAAATCCACCAACTTGCTGTGTCAGAAGGCATGCGCCCATTAACCCAAGCCGCCATTGATTTAGCACGCAAGGGCGAAATCTCTTTGCAGGAAGCATGGCGCGTTCGTTCGGAATAGTCGATAGCTTAGTAATGAAACCTTTAAAGACCGGCCAAACGCGACTTAAGCTTTTCAAGACCTAAATTTATTCCTGATCCTTCTGAAACCCTAGCCTTTAAACTTTCGACGGCAGCTCTGTTTTCCCATAGTTGTGGGTCTGCCGCTTGTTGATAGGCTTCGCGAAAAGGTATGCCCTGTACAGACAATTCCAAAGCTATATCGGTTGCGTGCAAGGAAGGCTCTAATGCGTTTTGTATTGCCGTTTCATTCCACGCCATACTAGCGAGTAAATTGGGCAGCAACGACAAAGCGGCTAAACCGTGCGAGAAACCACGCATCACGGGCGCTTTGGTAAATTGTAAATCGCGATGGTAGCCCGATGGTAAAGACAATAACTGTTCTAACTCGGAGCGCGCACCTGAAACAACGGCATAAGAAGCGCGCAGCAATTCAATGAGATCGGGATTACGCTTATTGGGCATCAAAGAACTGCCGGTTAAATATTCAGCCGGCAAGGTTACAAATCCGAATTCACTGCTGGTAAATAAACTCAAATCCCATGCCAAACGGCGTAAATCGCCCATCGCAGATAACAAAGCATCAAGTGCAGCAATTTCATATTTGCCGCGCGAGAGTTGCGCGTAGGTGGCAATTTGCTGTGTTCTAGCAAAGCCTAACTGCTGGGTACAAAACTCACGGTCTAATTCTAAATTCACGCCAAAACCTGAAGCTGAGCCAAGTGGGTTGGCATCAATTAATTCAATGGCTTGATTGGCTCGCATGGCATTATCGATAAACCCTTCGGCCCATGCACCCCACCACATTCCTAAGGAAGACACCATGGCACGTTGCATGTGGGTATAACCCGGCAAAGGTGTTAACGCCTCCGACTCAGCGCGTTGTAATGCAGTTGCAGATATCGCCTTACAATGCACGACCAAGTTTTTCAACTGATGCTTCAACCATAATCGTGACGCCACCAGAACTTGGTCATTACGACTGCGGCCGGTATGAATTTTTTTGCCGATATCACCCAGTTGCTCGGTTAAATATTGTTCAATCGCACTATGCCCATCTTCAAAGCGGGCATCCAGAATAAATTGACCTTGTTGAAATAGCTTGGCCAAGCTATCGAGCTGCACTTGCAATTGTTCGTTTTCACTTTGACTTAACACACCAATACGCGACAACCCAGTAGCATGCGCTTTACTGGCCTGAATATCGTATAAAAATAGTTCTTGATCCAAGACAATATCGCCGCCGGCCAAAAAATCTTGAATGGCTTGATTAATCTCGAATCCGGGCTTAGCCCACATCACATGCTGGCTCATAGAATTCCTTGTGTTTCGGGCAGTTTCAAAGCTAAATTTATATTCTGCAAGGCCTGGCTGGCTGCGCCTTTGAGTAGATTATCCAAAACAGAAACCACGACTAATCGCTGGCCATTTTCGCTTAGGGTAAATCCCCCGACGATTGCATTCGGTGTGTTGATCACACGGGTGACCCATGGCGCTTCATCAACCACGGTAACGAAAGCTTCATTTTTGTAAGCCTGCTGATAACGTTGCTTGATAAATTCAATTTCGAGCGATTGCTTTAATTGCATATTTGTGGTGATGGATAGACCTCGAAAATGTGAGGCTACGTGTGGCATAAAATGCACATCGCATGCCATTTTCGAAGCTACTTCACGCTCATGAATATGATTAACTAAGGCATACGGCATCAGGTTATCGGTTAATTTTTGCGGATCGTTTTTATCAGATGGCGTGGTGCCAGCGCCCGAATAACCCGACACACCAAAACACTGTACGGCACCAGCAAGATATTCGCGCATCGGGGCTATAGCCAGTTGCATAGCTGTGGCATAACAGCCCGGATTGCTAATACGACGCTGTCCTTGATAAACGCTGCGTGTTAATTCTGGCAGGCCATAAAACCAATTTGAATCAAAACGATAGTCGGCTGATAAATCAATTAGCAAGGCATTCGATTGTTTAACATCGAAAACACTAGCCCAATGTACTGCCAAATTATTTGGCAACGCTAGCACCACAACATCCGCTGATTGTTCGAACGCCTGCTCAGCATTAAAATTTACATAACGCATGCCAGCGGGCGCACTATTTTCAAAGTCGGTTAATAACTGCCCTTCTCGCTCGCGCGACGAAACATAAGCCAACTCTATATTTGGATGGGCTTGAATTAAGCGGATGAGTTCAGAGCCCACATAACCGCGAGCACCGATTAAGCCTAAACGAAATGGCTTAGCCATTAACCCTGCTCCGCTTCAAAAAAACTAGCTGGGCGTTGCTGACAGTATTCAACGGCTAGCTGAATATCTTGAAAATCAGTTAAGCCATACCAAAAAACCGTCCAATGCTCGAACTTCATACAGCCATCTGCGGCTTGCATATAAAACTCATTGACTGGATTATCGCGGCGCGAACGCCAAAACAATTTAGGCGTTTGTTTGCGCATCACCGACCAAGCTGCAGAGCCTAAACCTTCTCCTTGCGCATCATCAGACACGGCGAATTTATCCAAATAAGCCATGTCAGAAATTTTCAGCAAGACCAAAGCGGCGCGATAATCTTCACTGTAATAAATAGTTTCAGGTTTGGTTTCTTTGAAATAACTAGGCAATATTTTCTTTGCAAATCCTGACTCTAATAAATGCTGTAGTTTTGGTTTATTAATTTTTGACCAGGTCTTAGCACTTTTAATCAGCTTACCCTTTCGCAGCAAAGTTCCTGAACCCCGATGCGTGAACAACTCTTTGGCCAGTTCAGAGGGTTTGGTTATAGATACCGAACTATCGTTTGGCAATTGATTTAATAATTCGGCTATCTGTTCAATTTTAACTTTCATGCCCGAATGCAACCACGGTTGCTGAATGAGTTGCGCATAATCCGTTGAAAGATTGATTGAATCAATAATCTTGCCATTGCCATCTAACAAACCACCGGTGTTGGTTAAGAAAATAATCTTATAGGGTTGCAAGGTTTTTACCAATTCATTGGCGGCCCAATCGGCATTGATATTTAATATTTGGCCAAATTCCGTTTCACCCAACGATGAAATAACCGGAATTGATCCTGCTTTAATGGCCGAATAAATCGCTTTTGTGTGAACTTTTGAAACCTTGCCTACCAAACCATATTTCTTAGCATCGAGTATTTTGGCTTCAAGCACACCAGAATTTAGAGCAACGGCGCGAATGCCATGTATTTGCAAGGATTCAACCAAACGCAGGTTTTCATTCAAGCACACACGGCGCACAATTTTTAATGCCGAACGCGTGGTAACGCGCAATCCGTTGACACTGCGTTTGGGTATATTTGCTGCCGCCAATTCTTCGTCCAATTGCGGGCCAGCACCATGAATCACAATGGGCGTTAAACCCACCTGCTGCAGAAAGGCTAATGAAGAAACTAACGCATCTAAATCATCCTGCAAGATGGCACCGCCCACTTTAACCACGGCAAAGCGCGAGGCATCGCGTTGTGAAAAGCGTTTCAGATATTGCTGAATTTCTTTGGCGCTGCCAATATTGCTCAACAAACGAACGATGGTGTCGCGCACTTGACTATCGGTACTCATGACTCACCTATGATTGAAATATAGTGCTGCGTAGCTTGTTGCAATTGTTGTGTTGAGACCCATTCATTGGCACTGTGTGCTTGAGCAATATCGCCTGGTCCAAAGACAATGGCATTCAAACCTGCTTCAGAAAATAAGGCGGCTTCGGTCCAAAAATCAACCGCATGACCAATTGGCAGACCTAATTCATCAGCAAAATCTCGCGCTACTAAACGCCGGTCTTCTGCTTGCGCCACATCTCCTGCCGGCAAGGGCTGGCCCGTAAAGGTGATTTCGTATTGTTTTTCAATATTTGGCAAAATATCAGCGAACTGCCGGTGCAAAACTGCTAATGATTGCGAAGGCAATGGACGAAATCCTAAACGTAACTGCGCCTCAGCAGCGACCATGTTGGCTTTAATACCGCCTTGCATTTTTCCAATATTAAACGGCATGCCGGTGAGACCACCGAAACGCTGATGTGCTTGTTTGTCAGCCATGGCAATGGCTTGAGCGCCCCATACCAGCGCTTGATGAACGGCGCTTTGCATAGGGTCTACAATTTTAGAAGCATGGCCAGACTGCCCTTTAAAACTCACCAGCGCAGAAGCAATGCCGCGATGCGCAAGCACCGCTTGGCACTGTGTTGGTTCTGACACAATCACATTCAAGAAGCCATGATCAGTCGCTAAAAAACCAGCAATACAACGTGCATCATTGGCTTCTTCATCACTACTAAACAAAAAGGCCGCAGCGCCAGTTGTATGATTGGCGGCCGTGAGCAATCCAGCGGCAGCACCTTTAATATCGCAAGCGCCAAGCCCTATTACTTTGTCAGTACATACTTGCAAGTCGTGTGGGTTTTGGCTCCAATTCGGTGCCACTGGCACGGTATCCATATGCACATTAAATAACACGTTCGGATTGCCACGCACGGCTAATAACGAAACCGCGCCGGCGCCAAAATCAGTCAGTGTGCATTGAAATCCTGGCAGCTGTTTTTGCAAGTACTCAAAAATACCGCCCGTGCTTATTTCACGTGGTGGGTTTTGGGTATCAAAAGCCACTAAGTGCCGTAAATGTTCAATGGTTTGTTCAAGCAATGCACTCATTGTTTTTTTCCGCCATTAACCTTTGCCCACAAATTCGAACTCATGCCGAATAATTGAATAAATCCTTCCGCTTCTGCTGCGCCCCAGCTGGCGGTTTGCGCATAAGTCGCACCTTTGCTTTGCAAGATGTGTTCGGAACGCACAGAGACAGCAGTCACCGAGCCGCCGGTAGTGCGCAACGTGACCTCGCCATTCACACACGTTTGGCTAGAGGCTAAATAGGCTTCCAAATCGGTTTTCAATGGATCGAAGTAAAACCCTTCATAAACCAATTCAACCCATTTGCGACCGACCATTGGCTTAAAGCGGTTTTGATGTTTACTTAGCACTGCTTCTTCTAAAGCTTGGTGCGCCACTTGCAATGCGGTTAAGCCGGGTGCTTCAAACACAATACGGCCTTTCAAACCAATGGTGGTGTCGCCGGTGTAAATGCCCTGCCCCACACCATAAGCCGCAAAAACAGTATTTAATTGCTTTAACATCTCACCACCTGGCATGAATTCGCCATTTAAGCTAATCGCAATGCCTGCTTTAAATCCAATACTAACTTCCAATGCTTGCTCTGGCCATTGCGCACGTTTTGCGCACCAACCTTGCAAATTTTCATCGGGCGCCTGCCATAGGTCAATATCACCGCCGGATAAAGTAATGCCTAATACATTTTCATTGATGGTGTAGGCTTTTTGTTTACTAGGCACTTCAAAACCGCGTTGTTCTAAGTACGCTTGCTCATACTGGCGAACCTGCGTGTGTTGTTTTTGAATTTCACGAATCGGCGCAATAATTTCATAATCCCCTAAGGATTGAATGGACACATCGAAACGCACTTGGTCATTGCCCATGCCGGTGCACCCGTGTGCCACCTTATTGGTACCTAATTGCTGGCAACGCTTGAGTGTATGTTCAACAATCAAATAGCGATCGGACACCAACAACGGGTATTGATTTTGATAACGTTCGCCTGACCAAATAAACGGCGTTACAAACGATTCAAATAAAGCTTGCGCCAAATCTAAGGTCTGGTGCGAGGCAACACTTAGTTCTTTAGCGCGGGCTTCAATATAAATCAACTCTTGAGCACTCACGCCACCGGTATTGGCAAATACGGTATGCACGCTATAGCCCTGCTCTTGCAAATAAGGCACACAGAAACTGGTATCCAAGCCACCTGAAAATGATAATACGATATCGTTTGACATAATTTTCCTTAATTGATTTCTGGGTGATTGATGAGACAATCCATAATGGCTTTCTGTACGTGTAGGCGGTTTTCTGCTTCTTGAATAGCAATGCAATGAGCTGAATCCATCACCGCATCGGTGGCTTTAATATTTCGACGTAATGGCAGGCAATGCGAGAACACGGCATTATTGGTTAAAGCCATTTTTGTTTCATCCACAATAAAGTGTTGGTTGCTATCGCGCATTGGCTTTTCTTCTGTCCAATTGCCAAAGTATGGCAGTGCGCCCCAACTTTTCGCGTACACCACATCTGCATCGGCATAAGTGGATTGAATATCGTGGCTCACTTGCATACTGCTTCCCATGGCTTCGGCGTTTTGCTGCGCCCAACCCATATAACGCGCATCAAGCACATAGTGCTCATTCGGGCATAACAAGGTGACATCC
Source organism: Arenimonas sp. (assembly GCA_017987065.1). Taxonomy (GTDB): domain Bacteria; phylum Pseudomonadota; class Gammaproteobacteria; order Xanthomonadales; family Xanthomonadaceae; genus Arenimonas. Next base: position 6,564 of record JAGNUI010000011.1, on the reverse strand, counting down.
ATGCCCATACGCGTTGCAATCGTTAGAGCAGAATTAGCCACTGCGGTATTCAATGCTTTCGGGTGATAGGTCCAAGTCAGTACGAATTTTTTACCGCGCAAATCACGCGTGCCAAAATGCTCTTGCAACGCTAAGATATGCGCCATTTCTTGGCATGGGTGGGTAATGGTTTCCATATTGATGACGGGCACCGTGGCGTATTTTGCAAAAGCCTTAAGCACTTTGTCCTTGCGATCGTCCTGCCAATCGATGAATTTGGGGAATGCGCGCACAGCAATTAAATCAACATAACTCGATAACACCTTTGCTACCTCGATAATATGTTCTTCGGTATCGCCATCCATTCGGGTACCCAATTCGAACTCAATCGGCCAGGCATCTTTACCCGGTTGCAATACCACAGCATGCGCGCCCATTTGAAACGCACCTAATTCAAAACTGGTTCGTGTTCTTAGCGATGGGTTAAAAAACAGCAAGGCAATGGATTTACCTTGCAATTGATTGCCTAATTTATTGGCTTTAAAGTCACTGGCTTTTGCCAATAAATGCTGCAAGCCTTCAAAGGACCAGTCTTGTGTATTGAGAAAATGATTCATCTAACATCCTATTTGAATAAAAAAACCCAGCCTAGGCTGGGTTTCGGAAAAAAAATATGACAATCCGGCGACCCAGCTAGGCAATCAGACCTGGTCGGCGAGCACGAGAAGTCATTGACGACGCTTGACGCGCCGAGGAAATGAGTTCTACAGGGGAAAAATTACGATTCATTCTTTGATTATTGCTGAAAAAAACCACGATGACAAGCGATAAGCCTCTAATATTTTATTATTACGCAGTAAAGCTTGATAAAATAAAGCCATGACAATCCATCTTTATAACAATTTACATCGGGCTTTAGAGCCTTTCGCTCCAGCCAACCCTGAAAACCTTACGGTTTATTTATGTGGCCCAACGGTTTACAACTACGTGCATATTGGTAATGCGCGTGGGCCCGTGGTTTTTGATGTACTCATCAAACTATTGCGTCGGCACTTCCCAAAAGTCACTTATGCACGCAACATCACCGACGTCGATGACAAAATAAACAATGCGGCTAAAGAATTGAATGTACCGATTACCGAGATTACTGATAAGTACACCGCGATTTACCGTGATGATATGGCTAAATTGGGCGTGCAAGCACCCGATATTGAGCCACATGCCACCGCGCACATCCCACAAATTATCACCATGATTGAGCAGCTGATTCAATCGGAACATGCGTATGCTGCAGAAGGTCATGTCTTGTTTTCAGTACCCAGTTATGCCGATTACGGCAAGCTTTCGCGTCGGCCGGTTGGTGAAATGATTGCTGGTGCACGCGTTGAAGTAGCGCCGTATAAAAAACACCCTGGCGATTTCGTCTTATGGAAACCCTCCACGCCCGATTTACCGGGTTGGGATTCACCATGGGGCATTGGCCGCCCAGGCTGGCACATTGAATGCTCGGCGATGAGCGCTGCCCATTTGGGTGAAACCATTGATATTCATGCCGGCGGCGTGGATTTGCAATTTCCCCATCACGAAAATGAAATTGCACAAAGCACCTGCGCGCATGGTGGCAAAGTATTTGCACGATTCTGGCTACACAATGGCATGCTCAATTTTGGCGGTAGCAAAATGTCAAAATCGGTTGGCAATGTCAGTGTGTTGCATGAGCTATTGGAAAAGCACCCGGCTGAGGCCCTGCGCTACGCCCTTCTCTCTGCGCAATACCGTCAGCCTTTAGAATGGAATGATGCGCTAATTGAGCAAAGCGTGAAAACGCTTGATCGTTTGTATGGCACGCTGCGCGATTTAGCTGATGTCGAAGCGCAAGCTGGCGATACGCCACAGGCTATAAATGATGTGCTGTGCGACGATCTGAACACCCCTCAAGCGTTGGCTGAACTCGCCAGGATTGCCGGTCTTGCGCGTAAAGCAGAAGATCCTATTGAACGCCAACAACTCAAAGCGCAACTGCTGAGCGCCGGCGCGGCACTCGGATTATTGCAACAATCACCAGAAGCATGGTTTGGCCAGACTGATGCTAGCTCAAATGATTCTGCGCAGATCCAAGCATTAATCGATGAACGTAATGCAGCCAAACAAAACAAAGATTTTGCCCGCTCAGACGCCATTCGCCAACAATTATTGGAGCAAGGTATCGTTATTGAAGATACCGCCCAAGGCGTGCGTTGGAAGCGCGTATGATGCAACCCATTGAAGCCACGGCACTTGATGCACAAAAAGCCATCGAAGAAGAATTTGGATTTTTTAGCGATTGGTCAGAGCGCTATCAATATTTAATTGATTTGGGGCGGCGCTTGCCTGAATTTCCAAATGAATGGAAAATCGAAAGTAATCGCTTGCTAGGCTGCCAATCCAATGTCTGGATCGTACCGCATCAACAAGATGGCAAATTGTTTTTTTCAGCCATCTCCGATTCCAGTATTGTTTCAGGCTTGGTTTATCTAGCTTTACGTATTTATTCTGGGCGAAGCACCCAAGAAATATTAGACACCGAACCTGATTTCATCAAAGCCATAGGCTTGTCGCAACACCTGTCACCAACGCGTAATAATGGATTTGCTTCTTTACTGCAATTTATCAAAAAATCAGCGGCTCAATTATGAATAAAACACACGCCTTAATTTCAAGCTGTCTGGCTATTGCTTTGCTCATCCCAAATGTTCAAGCCAATCAAGCTGACTCGTTGATTCCCGCTGTTTCCGACATTCCAAGCCAAAGCCATCAAATGGCATTGATGATTCAACGCTTCCAGGCAGATTTAGAAAGCACAGAACATACCCACGATATTGTTGCTGGTAAAGGCCGGGAAGCAGCATTACGCGCCTTGTATCAAGGTTGGCTGCAACTATTAAATGAACTTAACTACAGCAAACTCGGTTTAGAAGATCAAATTGATTACGCCCTGTTTAAGCGCACCTTAAACTATAAAATTACCCAATTAGATTTCGAAAGCCTGCGTAACCAGCAGGCATTAGAACTCTTGCCCGGCATTGCCGCTCTTATTGAACTTGCCGAGCAACGCAGAGCGCTACAGCCATTTGACCCAAAAAATGCTGAAACATTATTAGACAATGCGTATCAGCTATTAAAAAAACAACAAACTGCACTTTCCAAAAAAAATACTGCCTCGCCAATTGTGGCACTTAGAGCTTCTAAGCTTCTAAGCGCTTTTCGCACCAATTTAAAGGACTGGCATACGTTTTATGACGGCTATACCCCTGCTTATAAAAATCATGCTTTAAAAGCCTATGAAAGCTTAGACAAACATATGGAAAGCTATGGCTTATTCTTGCGCAACGACATTGCCGGAGCCAGTAATCCAGAAACCATTATTGGCGACCCTGTTGGACGCGACGCCATTGAAGCCGCACTTCGCTTAGAGATGATTCCTTACAGCCCTGAACAAATCGTGCAACTGGCCGAGATTGAATTAGCCTGGAGCCAAGCTGAAATGCAGAAGGCCGCTAAGCAAATGGGCTTTGATGATTGGCATCAGGCTCTTGAAAAAATCAAACGGGATGGTCCTGCTATCGGCGATCAACCGCAATATGCCAAGCAGCTTGCCGAAGAAGCGGTTGCCTTTATTGAACAGAGGCAATTGGTGACCATTCCAGAACTGGCCAAGCGCGATTGGCGAATGACCATGTTAAGTCCGGAATACCAATTACAAGCGCCTTTTTTCTTAGGCGGTGAAGATGTTTGGGTGGCCTACCCACATGACAGCATGGCAGAAGAAAAACAAGCAATGACCTTACGCGGCAATAACCGCTACTTTTCACGAGCAGTCGTGCACCACGAGCTCATTCCAGGTCATCATCTGCAATATTTTTACAACACCCGCTATAACCCACACAGAGAACTATTCGATACGCCATTTTGGTCTGAGGGCTGGGCATTGTATTGGGAATTTTTACTCTACCAACAAGGCTTTGCACTAACGCCTGAGCAAAAACTAGGCATGTTGTTCTGGCGGAGCCATCGCGCCGCACGGATTTTATTCTCCCTCTCATTTCATATGGGCACCATGACGCCGCAGCAAGCCATCGACCTGCTAGTCACTCGTGTCGGGCATGAACGCGAAAATGCCGCCGCTGAAGTTCGACGTAGTTTTGCCGGTGATTACAGCCCGATTTATCAAGCGGCCTATATGCTTGGGGGTTTACAATTTTGGGCCTTGCGGCAAGAACTGGTTGATTCCGGAAAAATGACAGATATGGAGTTTCATGATGCCATCTTGAAAGGCAATCAAATGCCGGTATCAGTGGTCCGAGATCGATTAAAACAGCAAAGTCCTAACCCAGATCTTCCAGCGCAATGGTATTTCTACCCAGCCATTGATAAAAAATAACACGCAGTAAAAAGCCCCGTTTCCGGGGCTTTTATCAATCACCTAGTTGTTTCTTTTTGTGTTCCCAGCGCTCTTGGGCGTCAACGGTGCGTTCGGCCATTGGCCTTCCTTCCAATCGTTTGAGCCCAATTTCTTCGCCCGTATCAACACAATAACCATATGTACCATCATCTATTGTGGTAATAATCTTATCGATTTTGTATAACAATTTACGATAACGATCACGCGTACGTAATTCAAAAAAGTTTTCAGTTTCACGTGAGGCGCGCTCGGCTTCATCGCCCACATCACGCGCTTCTTCTTTCAAATCATTGATTGTTTCTTTGGTTGCGATTAAAAGCGTTTCACGCTCTTCTATCAGCTTTTGGCGAAAATACTCCAGCTGCATATCATTCATGTAATCTTCTTTCTCGCTGGGTTTATAGCCTGCTGGCAAAGTAACCCGCTTAACTGACTTTTGCTTCAATGCAGCCTCAGCAGGCAGATCACGCTTAATAAATCCTGCCCGCTCACCATTAGGCAATTCCCTTGGCGGTGGCTGCACATATGGCTTCAACGGTTCGGCCATCTTTGAACCTGACGATTTTTTACTTGACGTCTTTTTTTCAACTTTGGGATTAGCAATCACTTTTGCGGGCTCAATAATTTTAACAACAGGGTCAGGATTCTTGGTCGCAACTGTTGTTGCTACGACTACTTCAGGCTTAGCTATTTTAGCTGGCGTTTTTGCCACTTTAATGGCGGTGTGTATTATAGCCTCAACTTTAATTTTTTTCTTAACCGCAGCTGTCTTTTCGGCAACTTTTTTTACAGCTATTTTTTTTGCGCTTGGTTTTGCTGGCGCTGCCAATATTACTTTTGATTTTTTGACTGGTTTAACAGGCGTTTTAATTATCTTTTTAGGCGCTACTTTAACCACTGACTTAGCTAGTTTGCGTGCAGCAACTTTAACAGGCGCCTTAACACCCTTTTTGGGAGCCGCTTTAAGGCTTGTCTTAACAAGCTTTTTAGGAGCCACTTTAACCGGTTTCTTAGCGATTGGCTTAATCACTTTTTTTGCTAATGGTTTGGCTACGGCCGATTTTTTCACTGCTTTAACGTTAGCCTTTTTGGCGGACGGTTTTTTGGAAGCAACGACCACCTGCTTTTTAGCCGGCACTTTTTTTGCCACTTTAACATTAGCCTTTTTGGCCGGTGGCTTGATGGCCTTGACCAGCTTCGAGATAACCGACTTTACGCTTGGCTTTTTAAGCGCTTTTGCGCTAGCTTTTGCTACTGGCTTCTTAACAGCTAATTTCTTTGCAACCGGCTTTTTGATTGCTTTGACAGGTTTTTTATTCGCCACTTGAGTATTCCTTTCTACAATTTAGGCTCTGGACATCTTTTATAGCCTACACTAGAGTCCTTAGCAAGATGTTGTAGTAAATAATTTATGTTGAAATGGTTTTCACTACAATTATTACGCGGTTACAAGCTGTTCATCAGCCCATTTCTGGGGCAAAATTGTCGTTTCAGTCCTTCATGCTCCACCTACTCGATGCAAGCCATAGAACGCTTTGGTTTCTTCAAAGGAAGCTATCTTACCATTCGCCGGCTTTTGCGGTGCCACCCCTTCAATCCAGGGGGTTATGACCCAGTTCCAGACCAGTGCTGCTCCAATCACACTGCCAATAAACCATAATAAAACGTATACAACATGATCAATTCAATCACTATTACTCGACCAGACGACTGGCACATACATTTTCGCGATGGCGAAGCCATGCACAGTGTTGTGCCTGATACTGCCAGAATATTCGGTAGAGCCATCGCCATGCCTAATCTAAGGCCGCCTGTGCTCACACTTGATGATGCCCTTGCTTACCGAAGCCGATTGGTTGATGCGTCTAATGGTTGTTTATTTGAGCCATTAATGACCCTGTATTTAACCGACAATACCTCGGCGAGTGACGTACGACGCGCAAAAGCTAGTGGCATCGTGCATGCTGTTAAATATTACCCTGCAGGAGCGACCACCAATTCCGACTCGGGGGTCACCGATCTGAGCAAAGCCTATGCGGCAATCGCCTGCATGGAAGAAGTTGGCATGCCATTACTCTTGCATGGTGAAGTCACCGACTCCGACATCGATATATTCGACCGTGAAGCGGTCTTCATTGATCGTT
>JAGNUI010000096.1 GCA_017987065.1 Arenimonas sp. | reverse complement strand
CGCAATGCAAGCGGTGAACATGCCGCGGAAACCCAAAAATGACTGATAAGCCACTGACAGATATAGCCTTTTCTAATTTCGACATTGCTCCAGCACTATTGCAAGGCCTCGAGCAAGCGGGCTTCTCGCGTTGCACGCCTATTCAAGCCATGACATTACCCGTTGCCCTAGCTGGCCGTGATGTGGCAGGGCAAGCCCAAACCGGCACCGGCAAAACGCTCGCATTTTTAGTGGCTTGTATAAACCGTTTATTGACCAAACCAGCCTTAGCCAATCGCCGCAAAGCAGACCCGCGCGCCATGATTTTAGCGCCTACTCGCGAATTGGCTATTCAAATTGCCAAAGATGCTGAAAAGTTTGGTTCACAACTAGGCTTAAAATTTGCATTGGTTTACGGTGGTGTGGATTACGAAAAACAAAAATTAACGCTTGAGCAAGGTGCCGACATTATTATTGCCACACCTGGCCGTTTAATTGATTACGTTCGGCAAGGCGTGGTGTCTTTGCATGCTTGCGAAGTATGCATTTTAGATGAAGCCGATCGCATGTTCGATTTGGGTTTTATCAAGGATTTGCGCTATTTATTGCGCAAATTGCCGCGTCTGGAAGAGCGCCAAACACTGTTGTTCTCGGCCACGTTAAGCCATCGGGTGTTGGAATTAGCCTATGAGCACATGAACGATCCTGAAAAAATGTCAGTGGAAACCGAAACAGTCACTGCCGCGCGCGTCCGTCAATTGCTGTATTTTCCGGCCATGGAAGAAAAACTGCCGCTGCTCATCAGCCTGTTATCGCGCAATGAAGATGGCCGCTGCATGGTGTTCGTCAATACCAAAGTCTGGGTTGAGCGCGTGGCTCGTGCCTTAGAAAAAGCGCATTATCGGGTTGGCGTGTTGTCGGGCGATGTGCCACAAAAACGCCGCCAGTCTTTATTGGCTAAATTCCAACGTGGCGAATTAGAAATTTTGGTCGCCACCGATGTGGCGGCGCGCGGATTGCATATTGATGGCGTCAGCCATGTGTACAATTTCGATTTGCCGTTTGATGCGCCAGATTATGTGCATCGTATTGGCCGTACGGCACGTTTGGGCGCTGAGGGCGATGCCATCAGCTTTGCTTGCGAATTGTATGCGCAGGGCTTGCCAGATATCGAAGCCTATATTGAACAAAAAATCCCAACGCAAGCGGTTACCAACGATCTCTTGCAAGCCATTCCTCGCCAGCCTAGAGCTAAATTGGAAGGCGCTGAGAGCATTGCCGATATTTATGCCGAAGTAAAAGCCTTGCAACCTGCGGATAAACGCGGTTCAAAACCCGGCAACGCATCGCATAAACCACGGCCACCAAGAAGCAACAAACCGGGCAATGCCAATGCTGGCGCACAAAAGCCTCATTCAGCGCCTGCAGCAAGCGCTAGTACTGCTGAAAAAACGCCGCGCAAACCGCATCGTCCGCAACGTGAACCGATAAATACAGCACAACCAGCGCCGGTGCCGGTAACAAAATCAGAAAATTCTAAGCCTTCTGCCATAAAACGGCTTGGTTCTCATATAAAATCTTGGTTTACCCCCTCCAATCCAAGCCATTAATACGGCACACTAGGGGAAGGTTTTTTGGGAAACAATAAATGACTCTTCTTTGCTTTGATGCGGTAAGCAAAAAATATCCTAGCGGCCATCAAGCGCTGCAGGATTTGAGTTTTTCTGTGCAGGCTGGAGAAATGGTCTTTATTACTGGCCACTCTGGTGCCGGTAAAAGTACGCTGTTGAAAATGGCGCATCTTTCTGATCGCCCAAGCGCCGGTTCTGTGTGGTTTGATGGCGTTAACCTCAATAAAGTGCAAGGTAACAAAATAGCCATGCATCGCCGTAAGTTAGGGGTTGTGCATCAAGACCATTGTTTATTATTAGATAAAACTGTTTTCGACAATGTGGCATTGCCATTGTTGCTCGCTGGAACCTCGCCGCTGATTATTAAACAGCGTGTTTTTCAAACTCTTGAAAGCTTAGGTTTGGCCAATAAAGCGAAACAGATATCAGCCGATTTATCCACCGGTGAACAACAGCGTGTGGGTATTGCCCGCGCCATGGTGGCGCAGCCGGTATTGCTACTTGCCGATGAGCCGACCGGTAATTTGGATCCGAGCTTAGCGGCTGACATTATGCAAATGTTGGTCGATTTGTGTGAGCAAGGCACATCGGTGGTGATTGCTAGCCACGATCTGGCTTTGGTTAAGCGCATGAAAAAGCGCGTATTGGTGATTGAACACGGCCGCTTAACCGATGATATTTCGCCAGAGGATTTAGCCGATGAGTAAGCCGGCTTCCTATTCCGCATTTTCTGCCTGGCGTGCGCAGCACTTCTCAGCGTTTTGCTCTAGTTTTGCGCGTTTATTTAAACGGCCTTTCTCCAGTTTGCTTTCGCTGAGTGTAATGGCCATTGCATTGTCTTTGCCTTTAGCTTTTGCTTGGTCTTTATTGCAAATTGAGCAGTTGTCCGGCAGCGTGCAAAGCTCACGCGCCATATCCGTGTTTTTTATGCCAGAAGTGACTGTGGCTCAAGTAAACAACATTGCTGAACCGCTTAGAAAAAATCCATCAGTCGCCACGGTGCGTATTAAAACGCCAGATGAAGGCTTGAAAGATTTTCAGCAAAGTAGCGAATTGGCCAAAGCGGTTTCCATGCTGGGCAAGAACCCGTTGCCGGTGGTATTGATTGTTGAGCCAGTTGGCGATGCCAGCGCGTTGTTAGTGCAACTCAAGGGCTTGCCAAATGTTGAACAGGTTCAACATGATGTGGCCTGGCAACAACGTTTGGATGCGTGGCTTGATTTTGGTCAACGTTTGATGATTTTACTGGCCGCCATTTTTGCCGTGGGCGCGGTATTGGCCGTGGCTAATAACGTCCGTTTGGATATTGCTACACGTGAGCAGGAAATTGCTGTTTTACAACAATTAGGTGCCACCAGAGGCTACATTCGCCGGCCATTCCTGTATATGGGTGGCTTATTGGGTTTGTTGGCTTGCCTCTTGGCATTTGCGTTGATATTAATTGCCACGGTATTTATTGAGCCCAGCATTATTGGCTTAATTTCGAGCTATGGCAGTTCATTTCATTTTGCCGAATTCCCGATTTGGGTATTGCCGTCGTTATTGTGCTGTTCAATTTTGCTAGGAATCATCGGCGCTTGGTTTGCCGTTGGTCATCATATTCGCGCCACAAGGCCGGCATTTTTATGAGTACTTTGGCTTTTTTACCTTTGGATTTGCAACATCCCCATTTGGTGATTGTGGACGGTTCTAAATTAGTACGCCGCGTTTTAACCGGCATGCTGGCCAAAACATTGCCAAATGCAGTGATTACCGAATGTGAGAGCGCAGAGCAAGTGAAAAGCTTATTGCTGACGCAGCCGGTTCATTTACTGATTACCTCCCTGGTTTTGCCTGATATGGATGGCAGTGATTTGGCCGCTTTCGCGCGCGAAAAAAGCACGCAATCGTATTTCCCCATTATTGTGGTTTCTGCTGAAGTGCAAGAACGCCTCGCACAACGAACTATCAGCCCGCACGTCACCGATTACTTCGATAAAACATGGGGTATGGAAGCGCTGGCTTCTTTTATCAAAGGCTATATTGCACCTGAAGAAGAAGTGGGCGGCCAAGTGCTTTATGTTGAGGATAGTCGCGTGGTGGCTGCTGCAACCATACGCATGATGAAAAAACATGGGCTTGGTGTGCAACATGCGGTGAGCGTTGAAGATGCCTTGGTCATGCTCGATCAGCCTAACGAAACGCCGCCTGATATTATTTTAAGTGATGTGTATTTAAAGGGTGAGTTGACCGGCATGGATTTATTGAAAATTCTTCGCCAAGACAGAGAAGTCAGTAAAAAACAATTGCCGATCGTGGTGATGACCGGTGACAGCGATCCGCGTAATCAAAAACAGCTGATTCAACTCGGCGCCAATGATTTAGTACAAAAACCGATTGAAGAGCGCTTGTTGATTACCAAATTATTGTTTCAATTGCGCATGGCACGCAAGGGTCAAATGCCTGCTGCATGAGTAAGGGCAGTTTAAGTGGCCAATGGCAACAACAGCTTGGCGCCTATTTAGCCACTGAACCCATGCAATCATTAGCAAATTTTCTGCGGCAAGAAAATGCCAAGGGCAAGCAGATTTTCCCGCCCAATGAGCAATTGTTTGCCGCATTGAATGCCACGCCCTTTGAAAACGTCAAAGTGGTGATTCTTGGTCAAGATCCTTATCACGGCCCAGGGCAGGCGCATGGCTTAAGTTTTTCAGTGCCTGATGGCGTGCCAACGCCACCTTCATTAGTAAATATCTATAAAGAACTGACACGCGAATACGCCATAGCCACGCCAACTTCGGGCAACTTAACAGCTTGGGCTAAACAAGGCGTACTTTTGCTTAATTCGGTGTTGAGCGTTGAAAATGGCCAGCCTGGCTCGCATAAAGACAAGGGTTGGGAAGGCTTTACCGACCAAGTGATTCAGCAATTAGTCAATCAGCGCCAAGGCTTGGTGTTTATGCTTTGGGGCGCATACGCGCAAGCCAAAGGTAAAATCATTAATAGCCAGCACCATTGTGTGTTGCGAGCACCGCATCCATCGCCGCTGTCGGCTTATCGCGGGTTTATTGGTTGCGGGCATTTTGCCTCGGCCAATCGTTATTTGCAAGGCCGCGGAGTACCGCCCATCGATTGGCGAGTTTAAATAAACTAATCTAAAACAATAAATTAAACATTGTATTCACTTCAGTTCCGCATAATTAAAAGGGAACTAAAGTCTGTATTGGCACTCTAAGCCTTAGAGTGCTAAAATTAGCCAATGAGAGAGAAAACTATGACAACAACCGCCTTAATTAGCCAAAGTTTGCCGATACCAAGCGCTTTAGGTTCTTTAGATGCTTATATTTCGGCCGTTAACCGCATGCCTGTGTTAACGGTTGAAGAAGAGCAAGCGTTCGCGCGCGCCTTTCGCGATGGCGAAGATTTAGGTGCAGCGCGCCATTTAGTGATGGCGCATTTGCGCTTTGTGGTGCATGTGGCTCGTGGCTACCAAGGCTACGGCTTAGGTATGGGCGATTTAATTCAAGAAGGCAATATTGGTTTGATGAAAGCGGTGAAACGCTTTGATCCAGACCATGGTGTGCGCTTGGTTAGCTTCGCGGTGCATTGGGTGCGTGCTGAAATGCATGAATACATTCTGCGTAATTGGCGCATTGTTAAAGTGGCAACCACTAAAGCGCAGCGTAAATTATTCTTCAACTTGCGTAAATCCAAAAAGCGTTTGGGTTGGTTGAATGCGGCTGAAGTGCGCGCGGTAGCCAAAGATTTGAATGTAACTGAACGTGACGTGCTTGAAATGGAATCGCGTTTGTCAGGCCGTGATATCACGTTTGAAGCGCCGGAAGATAACGATAACGAGCATGCGCCACCCTCGCCTTCAGCATACTTAGTGGCTGCTAATGCCGATCCGGCCAGTGCTTATGAGCGTGAAAATAGCCAAGACAATCAGCTCGATTTGATGCGTGAAGGTTTGGCGGG
>JAGNUI010000010.1 GCA_017987065.1 Arenimonas sp. | reverse complement strand
ATACATAATGCCGTACCAATGAATACCGTGCGGCCAAAATGGCAAGGCAATGGCCACTGGGTTGATATGGTGGATAAAAATCATAGAATAAATCCAAATATTTCAGAGCTTATTGTGCCCGAAATAGCTAAATAATTGGCGACTAATTACACCGAAGTTAGAGAATAACTGGCTCGTCAGGCAGTTCGTTATTATTAATTGTGGCTGCAGGGAAATACTCAGTCAATAAACGATTAATCTGCTCTAAACAGGCAATGACCGCTTGATCAGGTGTTTTTTCACGCATGTCCATCGAAAAAGCACTGCAAAGGGCTTGCCACATGGCTTGTGGAACCATTTGTGCAATGCCACGATCTGCCACAATTTCAATTTTATGTTCGGCCAACTGCAGATAGACCAATACACCGCTATTATCTTGCGTATTCCAAATGCGTAAGTCGGAAAATACTTGCTCGGCTCTTGATCTTGTAGTTAAGCCATTAAGCAATGCCAACAATGAGAAACGCGCTTCCACAGCAAAACACAACTCACCTGCATGATGTAATTCTCCACCGGCAATGATGTCGCGAATGTTGCGCATTTTATTTTTCGGAAACCACCGAGCCAGCTGAAACCAGCTAGAAAATAAATTACACCAAATACGTTGCCACATCACCAACCTCCTGAAGCGCCACCGCCACCAAAGCCACCGCCGCCGCCCGACCAACCACCACCGCCACCACCGCCACCGCCGCCACCTGGAAACGATCCCCAGCTACCCCCGCCAGAACTAAAACGACCTGGGCCTGAACTGGAAAATAAAAAAGCGACAATTCCGGCTAATGCAACGGAGCCAATCGTGCTAAAAAATATAAAAGCAAGCAACCCAGCAACAAGTCCTGCCCCGCTACGGCGCAGAAACGCAGGTTTCATTTTTGTTCCGGCGGCCATAATGCCAACAAAGACGCCAATAATCAATGCAAAAAAATTAACCGGCGATTTTCCTGGTTCTTCATGCAATGGCGCCGGCAACTGTTCGCCATTAATCAGCAAGATGATTGCACCTGTCGCATCAACAATACCCTGGTTGTAATCGCCTTTGCGGAAATTTGGTGCCAAGTATTCGCGTATGATACGGCCTGCTTTCGCATCGGGTATGGCACCCTCCAAACCATAACCCACTTCAATGCGCACTTTACGATCATCTTTGGCGATAAAAAGCAAAACACCATCATCGGTTTTGGCTCGACCAAGTTTGTTTTTTTCAGCAATGGCTAATGAATAGTCTTCGAGCGATTGATCGCCTAAGCTGGAAATCATATACACGGCAACTTGGCTGCCTTTGCGTTTTTCCAGTTCAACCAGCTGCGTTTCTAACTGTGTAATTTGATCGGTTGTGAGTGTGCCAGTTAAATCGGTGACATGCTGGATGAGTTTAATTGATTCAGCAGGCAATGGCGCAGGCGCAACAGATGATTGGGCCGCTATGGGCCCAACACAACAAAATAATAAGACTAGCGCTAAATGGCGCAACACGTTAATTAATTGGCAGGAACTGCAGCGGGTTCAGCTGGTGCAAATTCTACTGTTGGCGCTTTAGATATTTGTGCTTCGTTTTCAACCGAGAAATTGGCTTTCGGCTTATTGCCAAAGACCATTGCCGTTAAATTAGTAGGAAACTGCCGAATGGTGGTGTTGTAGGCTTGCACCGATTGAATATACCGATTTCGTGCCACTGTGACACGATTCTCCGTGCCTTCCAACTGGACTTGTAAATCACGGAAATTTTCGTTGGATTTCAATTCAGGGTAGTTTTCACTCACCACTAATAAGCGAGACAATGCACCAGACATTTCACCTTGTGCCGCTTGGAATTTCTTGAGCATTTCAGGATCACTAGCCTGCTCTGCGGTAATGTTCATTTTCCCCACACTGGCTCTGGCATTGGTGACTTCTATTAAGACACTTTTTTCTTGTTCAGCAAAGCCTTTCACCGTAGCGACTAAATTCGGCACTAAATCGGCGCGGCGCTGATATTGATTCAAAACCTCAGACCATTGCGCTTTAACTGCTTCATCTTGGCTTTGAATTGAGTTGTAGCCACAACCGGAAAGCATCATTGCAAATACTGCAATTATTAACAGTGAACGGATACGCATAGTAGGCCTCGTTGTATTGGTATGAATGAATTTAATTTTTTGAAAATTATTTACTGCCGCTGCGCTTGCGTGACAAAATATTTAAGGTTTCCACACCAGCAGAGAATGCCATTGCAAAATATAAAAGGGAGCGATTAATATGAACCTCAAATCCATCGGCGATTAATGCAACGCCAACTAAGATAATAAAAGCCAATGCTAGCATTTTTACGGTTGGATGTTTGTCAATAAAATCACCGATGGGATTTGATGCAAAAATCATCACACCAACAGCAATAATAATGGCCGCCACCATAACAGGCACATTGTTTACCATGCCAACAGCTGTGATGACTGAATCCAATGAAAACACAATATCAATAATGGCTATTTGCGCGATAACATAGCCAAAAACGGCTGACGGTTTGGTATTGATGTCTTCCTCATCGCCACGACCTTCAACGGCATCGTGAATTTCAAGCGTGCCTTTAATGAGCAGAAATAAACCACCACCAATGAGCACTAAATCTCGGATTGTGAAATTTTGCCCGAATAATGAAAACAGATTAACTTGCATGCGCGCCAAAAATGCTAACGATATTAGCAACATGATTCGCGTTACGCAGGCTAGCATCAAGCCGAATTTGCGTGCCGATGGCCTTTGATGAGGTGGCAGCTTACTGACCGCAATAGAGATAAAAACCAGATTATCTATCCCTAATACAATTTCAAGCGTAGCTAGTGTAAATACGGCAACCCAAATTTCGGTATTAAACAGCCAATCCATCAAAATTCCTTAGAAATTACCGGCCACAAGATCAGGCCCCAACAAATAATTACGTTAATATCCGCAAGAAAAACAGCGGCAGAACCCATATCTTTTGCACGGCCAGCCAACTCATGCATTTCACTGCCCCAACGATCAACAACCGCTTCTATTGCTGAATTGAGCACTTCAACAATCAGCACCAGCAACAATACCGAAATCAATAGAAATTGTTCGACCGGACTTTGTCCAAGATAAAACCCTAATGGCATGAGCACGATGCACATGTACACTTCCAAGCGAAAGGAAGATTCAACCTGCCAGGTTGCCTTCAGGCCCTTCATAGACCACAAAAAAGCCTGCCATGCTCGAAACGGTGTGCGTGGCACGTGTGAGTTTAAGCTATCTGCCATAATTACCGTCTATTTTGCCATACATCAGGCGTTACTAACTGAATGCACGTCTGTGCTCAGCGACGTCCGCCCATTAATCCACCCAATAAACCACGTACAAATTTACGCGCTTGGTATTTCGCTTCGGTTTCAATCACGCCCTGCCGGCGGCCATTGCCAAATAGTAATTCTTTCAGGAAGCCCGGCTCTTCTTTCTCTTCTTTCTCAGTTTTAATCGATTTTTCCGCCTGTTCCGCGGCTTCTTGCTTCTCATCAGCCTCATGTTGGCTGGCTTGCGCGCGCTTATTCAGCATTTCATAGGCTGATTCACGATTCACTTCGGCATTGTATTTAGCACCCAATAAGCTTTGCGCCAAAATGGCTTGGCGTTCTTGGTCAGTGATGGCGCCCATTCGGCAACGTGGTGGGCAGATAATGGCACGCTCAACCGGCATTGGAATGCCTTTTTCCTGCAAGGTCGAGACCAGTGCTTCACCCACGCCCAATTCCGAAATCACTTTAGCGACATCGATTTTCGGATTCGGCACAAAGGTTTCCGCCGCCACCCTGACCGATTTCTGATCGCGCGGCGTATATGCCCGTAAGGCATGCTGAATCCGGTTGCCGAGCTGGCCTAAAACATTATCTGGAATATCATCTGGATTTTGCGAGCAGAAATACACGCCCACACCTTTCGAGCGAATTAAGCGCACCACTTGCTCAACGCGCTGCAATAAGGCCGGCTGAATATCGGTAAACAACAAATGCGCTTCATCGAAGAAAAACACCAGCTTGGGTTTATCCAAATCGCCCACTTCCGGCAAGGTTTCGAATAACTCCGATAACAGCCACAGCAGAAAACTTGAATACAAACGCGGTTGCAGAATCAATTGGTCAGCGCTTAAAAGATTCACCACACCACGGCCACTGGAATCCTGACGCATGATGTCAGACAATTGCAACGCAGGCTCTCCGAAGAAATGTTCGCCACCTTCTTGTTCTAAGCGCAACAGCGCGCGTTGGATTGCCGCCACCGATGCCGGCGATACCAAGCCATACTGGCTGGAAATAGCTGCTTTGTTTTCCACCACATGATTAAGCATGGCGCGCAGATCTTCTAAATCGAGCAGCAACAAGCCTTTGTCGTCTGCCACTTTGAAAGTGATGTCGAGCACGCCGGATTGGGTATCGTTCAGCTCCAACACGCGTGAAAATAAATTCGGGCCGAACTCGGAAACGGTGGTGCGAATTGGGTGGCCTTTTTTGCCATATAAATCCCAAAAAGTGACCGGGCAGGCTTCGTTAAGATAGTCGGGAATACCGATTTGCTGGACGCGCGCCTGGATTTTTTCGTTGCTAACTCCCGCAACCGCTAAACCTGAAACATCGCCTTTCACATCGGCCATAAATACCGGCACACCCATCCGCGAAAAACCTTCGGCTAGCACCATTAAAGACACCGATTTGCCGGTGCCGGTTGCGCCGGCCACTAAGCCGTGGCGGTTGCCGTATTTGGCCAAGAGGGAAACTTGAATATCACCTTTACCAACTAAAATATCGCTCATGGTGCCTCCGAATGAAGAATCAGTATAAGCGGATTTGCGCACCGTTTGAACGGACTCAAAGCAATAGCAATAGGCAACTCGTAGGTTGGGCTGAACAAAGTGATGCCCAAAATTCTGAGTTATTTTTTGAGGATTCAAAAGTTGTTGGGGTTCGCAGGCTTACCCCAACCTTGTATCTTTCCCGTGACATTGGTTAGCTACCGATTCAATTTGGATTTTCTCGGTTTAACTCACCCACGGTCTACTCAATTCATACGCCGTACTTCGGCCGCCGGCTTCGGCTTTTTGCAACACGCCTAACGCTAGTAGTTCGCTTATATCGCGCAGAGCAGTATCCGCTGAACACTTGGCCAAAGCCGCCCATTTGCTACTAGTGAGTTTGCCGTCGAAACCATCGAGCAGTCGGTTCAGTACTTTTATATGCCGCGCATGCAAAGGCGTTTCCGACCAATGCCGCCAGAAGCGAACTTTGAATAACACTGAATCCAACAACTGCTGTGCGTTGCTGATTGCGGCATCAAGTTGCTGCAAAAACCATACCAGCCATTCGGTAACATCCAAACTGCCCTTCTGGCTGCGCTCAAGAATTTCATAATACCCGCGCCGTTCGCGTTGTATCTGCGCCGACAGGCTGTAGAAACGCTTTGCGCTGCCATCGGCTCGGGCTAATAACATTTCGCAGATTGCTCTGGCTATACGGCCATTGCCGTCATCAAACGGATGCAGGGTGAGAAACCACAGATGTGCCAAACCGGCTTTCAACAAAGCATTCTGGCTTGCATCGTGGTTCAACCAGTGCAGAAATCGCGCAAGTTCGGCCGATAATTGCGTAGCTGCTAGCGCTTCAAAATGCACGCGCTGCCGATGCAATGGGCCGGAGACTACTTGCATGGCGCCATTGGCATCATCGCGCCACTGTCCAACACGAATAGGCGTTAAGCCGCTTTGCCCATCCGGAAACAAAGCACGGTGCCAAGCTAGCAATCGATCTGCGCTTAAGTTATCAGCATACTGTTCGGTGGCATCAAGCAGCATATCCACTACACCATCTGCATGCCGGTCTTTAGGGGCTAAATCACCAATATCTAAGCCCATGCGACGAGCAATGGATGAGCGCACCGATTCGGGCTGAAAATGCTCGCCCTCTATGGCACTGGTTTTCAGCACTTCTTCGCTCAGCACCAATAATGTGGCGTGATCGCGTAAAAGTAGCCCTGCATCGGCCATGCGGCCAAGCAACAAGCCTTGATTGCGACTGACTTTCGCCAAAGACTCGGCCAAAACGCTAGCATCAAAACGCCACGCAGGCCAATCGGCATGCTGCCAAATATATTGATAATATCCGCTATTCATGCGGTGATTATGACATCTATTTACCGCTTTGGCAAATTAATGGCCGCTAAATATGCGGTGATTAAGCTAGCTATTCACCGCAAACGGGCTATTTACTCTTTAAAAATCGCCACACCCCGACTGCCATCAGGCTTAATCCAGCCACGGTACATGCCTTCGGTATTGAAAGGTAGGGAAATATTACCGTCTTTGTCGAGTGCAATCGCGCCGCCATCGCCACCCATTTCAGGCACAATTTTCAACAAGACTTCTTCGGCTGCCGCAGATAGGGAATCGCCACGGTATTTAACCCGTGCGCAGATGTCGTGTGCCACCACGGCGCGGATGAAAAACTCGCCCCAGCCTGTTCCAGACACGCCGCATTGTTCGTTGGCATAGGTGCCCGCACCGATAATGGGTGAATCGCCGACGCGACTCCAGCGTTTGTTGGTCATGCCGCCGGTGGAGGTTCCAGCTGCAATATGACCGTGCGCATCCAAAGCCACCGCGCCAACAGTACCGAAATATTTGCCTTTTAAATCTTGTGAAGCCGAAGCGCGCTCATCGGCCTGCGTGGCATGCAATTGTTCAAGACGATGCGCCGTATCGAAATAATCGGGAGCAACGCGCTCAATATCCGGCTGGGTATCTGCGAAGATTTCTGCGCCATCCATCGACAGCATCACGTGCGGTGAATGTTCCATCACCGCTTCGGCCAGCAGAATTGGGTTTTTGATGGTAGTAACACCAGCCACTGCGCCGGCTTTGCTGGTATGCCCTTCCATAATCGAGGCATCGAGCTCGTGCCCGCCTTCGGCATTAAACACCGAACCTTTGCCGGCATTAAACAGCGGGGAATTTTCCAGCACCAAAATACTGGCAATCACTGCCGCACGCGCTGTTCCACCCTGTTGCAAAATGACATTCCCGGCATCAAGCGCCTCATTCAAGGAAGCTAGATATGTGGCTTCGGTTTCCGCCGACATACTGCTGCGGCTCATCACCCCGGCGCCGCCGTGGATGACTAAGGCGGTTTTATGATAAACAACTAAAGATTCCGACATATTTTTGCACTTAACAGGAATAAGACATCACTGATTTTAACAGGATTAAGCTGATAACCTTGAGCAATGAGCATTAAATTAAACGGATATGTGCGACTCAGGAATTAACAATGTGACCACCGTGCCTTTTTGCGGCGTGCTATCAATTTCAATGCGCCAACCAAAACGATCACAGAATTTTTTTACCAACGACATACCAATGCCCTTACCGGTTTGGTTGCTATTTTCACCTCGATAAAATAACTCATAAACTCTGCTTAACTGCTCTGCATCCATACCAATACCGGTATCGATAATTTGAATTTTATTTTTCTCGACGATTGCTTCAATTCGGCCAGTATCGGTATAGTGACAAGCATTACGAATTAAATTACCTATCACAATTGAAAATACGTAATAAGGTACTGTGCTTTGAAAATCTTGGTGAATCGTTGTTTTCCATTCAATCGGTTTATTGCGAATCAATAATTGGGCTTTCTCGGCCTCATCATCAATCAATTCAGAAAGCCAGTAAGGCTGTTCAACATGGCCAAGATCGTTTTCACGAGCCAATAGCAAAAAACCTTCGGTGAGAGATTCCATTTCTTTACTGGCTTTTTGAATTCGCGCAATCGAACGTTGCGCTGTTGGTGATAGATCCTGTTCAGCGGCAACCATATCGCTGGCCATGCGAATCACCGTCAATGGCGTCCTTAACTCATGTGAGGCATTCGAGGTGAAGTTTTGTTCGCGCTCAACAAACTGAGTGATTCGTTGCCCAAAATCATGCAACACCCCCGCTAAAGTTTCAGCTTCACTATCCATATCAATGGGCAAGCGATCTGGAGCCAGTGCAGAGATATCCGGGTTTTTAGGATCCCAGTTACTCACTTTATGGGCAAGCCAAATAACAGGTGATACCAAACGTTTAGATGTTCGATAACTACTCCAGACCATGGCATAAACCACAATAAGCAACAAAATCAGTGGCACCACACCAAACCAAAAAGCCAAAGCATCCACTTGATCTTGCTTAAAGATGAGCACCAATTTCTTATTCTGTTTGGTTTCCACCCAAATCAATTCACCTTCGTGTTTTTTATCTATGGTGTGATAACCGGCAGTTAGCTTTTGATATTTTTCAGGTAATTCTGCGGCATTGGACATATCTAACAAGTAACCATTCATATTGAATGTATTGGGCACTTGTGTATTTTCATCCAAACTTTTTAAGCGCCAGAAGTGGCTGGCTTCATCTTGTAGCGCTTGCTTAATTAACACTTCTTTGATGACCACCGAGGCGCCATACACACCAATCGCCGCGGCGAAACAAACGGCTGATAATTGCAGAACAAACGCTGTCCAGAATTTCTTACCCAGGCCGTGCCTTGTCTTCATGGTTTTGCTTGGTCGCCTAAATCAACAATTCGATAACCGGCAGTCTGCACCGTGTGCAATAACTGTTTATCATTTGAGCGATCAACGGATTTGCGCAGATTATAGAGATGACTTCTGAGCGTATCAGACTCAGGTAAATCATCACCCCAAATTTCACGCTCAATATCACGACGACTGACCACTCGTGGCGATTCACGCATCAAAATTGCTAATAAACGCAATGCAATAGGTGAAAGATTAAGCTCAAGTCCTGCGCGGGTTGCTCGTAGGCTGCCTGTATCAAGAATCAGATCAGCCACTTGATATACCGCAGTACTCACCTGCTTACGCTCGCGTCGTATGAGCGATCTAATGCGAACTTCCAATTCCTGTATCGCAAAGGGTTTAATCAGATAATCATCAGCGCCTGCCTGAAAACCGAGCACTTTATCGGGCACCGCATCACGAGCAGTTAGCATTAAGATGGGTGTTGAAATTTTGGCTTCTAAACGTAACTTCTCACAGACTTGTAAACCATCCATACGGGGTAAATTTAAATCAAGCACGATCACATCGTAACTGTTCTGACAAGCCAATCGATAGCCATCTAATCCATCGCTGGCAAAATCAACGCCAAAACCTTTTTGTTCAAAAAACTCACCCATGACTTCTGAAAGGTTTCGATTGTCTTCAATAAGAAGAATCAGACCCGCTCTATCATTTTTTTTCATCACGTTTTCCTAGCTTATTCAGGTTTGTGAAGGATGACAGTTTTGCAGTGATTTTTATGTGAACTGCCTTAAAAAGGAATTTTGCCTGTCAAAATATCCTTATACATGATCCAATCGGATACAAACGAATATAACGGCTGCTTGAAACTGGCCGGCTTGTTTTTTTCGAACACGAAATGCCCAAACCATGCAAAGCCATATCCGCACAAAAATGCTACGGGAAACCAATACCATTGGCCTGTTAGAAACAATGCCGCTAAACAACCTAACACTAAGGAACTACCTACGAAGTGCAAGCGTCTGCAAGTTAGGTTTTGGTGCTCAGATAAATAGAATGGATAAAATTCTGCAAGATTATTAAACTGACTCATTGATTCTCTCCTGTTGTTTAACTTGCTGCCATAACTTCTCTTGTTCTGCCAATGACAATTGGCTCATTGATGTTTGATTCAGCTCGGCGATATTTTCCATCGCTCTAAAACGACGTTCAAACTTCCGATTGGCCTGCCGCAAAGCAACGCCGAAATCGACTTTTGTATGCCTTGCTAAGTTGACACAAACAAACAATAAATCACCGATTTCATCTTGCAGTGCTTGCTGACCTGTTTCAGAATCTAGTTCAACGCGAATTTCAGAAATTTCTTCCTGAAGTTTATCAAATACACACTCCACATTTGGCCAATCAAATCCTACCGCAGCGGCTCGTTTTTGCAATTTCAAGGCCCGTAGTGCTTCCGGCATGCCATGCGAAATGCCTGCTAGCGCACTAGAATCCGTACAATTTTTTTCAGCCCGTTCTTGTTTTTTTAACTGTTCCCATGAAACCGTCTGCTCAGCTTCTGTTTTAATGATGGCGTCGCCAAAGACATGCGGATGACGAGCAACCATTTTTTCATTAATCGATGAAACAACATCTTCAAATTCAAATAAATGTTGTTCTTTCGCCAATTGCGCATGAAAGACAACTTGCAATAGTAAGTCGCCCAGTTCCGATTTTAGCTCATTAAAATCTTGCCGCTCAATGGCATCCACTACTTCATAGGCTTCTTCAATAACATAAGGAGCTAAGGATTTAAAATCTTGCGCAATATCCCACGGGCAGCCAGTTTCCTTGTTTCGTAGCGCCTGCATAATTTCAAGCAATTGTTGCATGGCAGGAATCATAACCAATTCTGCCAAGGAATATTCAAATCGCCAACCGCCATAAAATGTGGGTTGAGCAAAGAATCTTTATGGTTATAGCGCATGGGCTTGCCATCTAAAGTAAACACACCACCGCCAGCCGCTTCTAAAACAGCCTGTGCAGCCGCCGTATCCCATTCCGAGGTTAGTCCAAAACGCGGATACAAATCAATTTCACCGGTGGCAATTTTACAAAATTTCAATGACGAGCCCAAGGCTACCGTATTAAAGGCGCCTATTTTATCTAAATAAGCTTGCGTTTTTTCATCGCGATGTGAGCGACTTGCAGCAACTTTTAAGGGCATAGATGCTTGCGAGATTTTTGCCACACCACTTTTCTTTTCTATTTGCCAATAAGCCCCAATATCACGCCCACCAACTAACAGCCAATCGATGACCGGTGCATAGACAACACCTAAAACCGGCTCACCATTTTCAATCAAAGCAATGTTAACGGTGAACTCGCCATTTTTCTTGACGAACTCTCTTGTGCCATCCAGCGGATCGACCAGCCAATATTTAGCCCAATGCTTGCGAACGGACCAATCGATGCTTGCAGATTCTTCCGATAAAATGGGTATTTCGCTATCCAACTCCTGCAGCATACGCACAATACACAGATGCGCCGCAAGATCAGCTTGGGTTAGCGGGGAATTGTCGGCTTTTTCAATCACCGAGAAATCTTGCTGATAGACAGCCATGATTTCATCGCCAGCAAGCCGTGCAATTAAACTAATTTGCTCAGCGAGTTTTTTCATTTTTTATTGGCAACCATTTCTTTAATAATTAGTAAAGCTGCCATTGATCGACCTTCCGAACAATCTTCTCGCAATACCAGCTCATGCAGATTGTCTAAGCGCCAAGGAATGACTTCAAGAATTTCGGGTTCATCGCCCGGCAAGCGCTCAGGGTAGAGATCTTCTGCTAAAACCAAATCGATGGCATGCGTCATATAGGAGGGCGCCAGCGAAATAGAACGTATATAGGTTAGACTTCTAGCACCAAATCCAACTTCTTCTTTTAGCTCACGATTGGCTGCTTCAAGTGCAGTTTCGCCATGATCGATTCTGCCTTTCGGTAAACAAAGTTCATATCGATGCGTTCCTGCGGCATATTCTTTAATCAGAAGTATTGTGTCTTTATCGGGCATGGCGGCAATCATTACCGCGCCATGGCCGGCTTGCACCGTTCGCTCATACCGGCGTCTTTCACCGTTGGAAAACTCTAAATCCAACACTTCGCGAGTGCCGTGTTTGGTTTCTTGTGTTTCACGCGAATGGATAATAGGTAATGTACTCATGTTTTCATTGTCGCTTACTTAGGCTAAGCTGACTAGATAGGAAATCCATTTATGAGCACATTTATTACTCCACACGACCTGCAAAACTGGCAGCAACGTGACTTATCGGTACTTTGGCACCCTTGTACGCAAATGTCAGAACACCCGGACACCCTGCCGCTCATCCCCATTAAATCGGCGCAAGGTGTTTGGCTAGAAGATATTCATGGTAAGCGCTATCTCGATGCAATCAGCAGTTGGTGGACCAATTTATTTGGCCATTGTGAACCGCGTATCGCTCAAGCGATTGCCCAGCAAGCGCAAACATTAGAGCATGTGATTTTTGCCGGCTTCTCACACGAACCAGGCTTGCAACTGGCCGAACAATTAGTAAAACTCAGTCCTGCAGGGCTTAATCGTGTTTTCTATGCCGACAATGGATCGGCGGCTATTGAAGTCGCGTTAAAAATGAGCTTTCAATTTTTCGCGAATCAAGGCCAAACGAAAAAACAGCGTTTTATTGCACTCAGCAATAGCTACCATGGCGAAACTTTAGGCGCTTTATCGATGGCGGATGTTCCGCTGTATAGGCAAGTCTATTCGCCATTATTATTAAACCCTTTGTTCGCGCCGGCACCTGACCACATAGAAAGATTGCAGCATGAAACTGAAATTCAATGCGCTTTGCGTTGCGCTGAAAAGCTTGAAGAACTGGTCAGCTTGCACCAACATGAACTCTGCGCATTAATTTTAGAACCATTGGTGCAATGTGCAGGTGGTATGCGCATGTATCATCCGGTTTATCTTGAACAGGCACGACGCATTTGCAACCAATATGGAATACATTTAATTGCTGATGAAATAGCAGTTGGTTTTGGCCGGACCGGTAGTTTTTTTGCCTGCGAACAAGCAAACATCAGCCCAGATTTTCTATGTCTTTCTAAGGGACTAACCGGTGGTTTTTTACCGATGTCAGCGGTGCTAACAACCGACGAAGTCTTTAATTGCTTCTTATCTAGCGATCGCAGTCGCGGTTTCTTACATTCACACAGTTACACCGGTAATCCTTTAGGTTGCGCTGCCGCCTTGGCCAGTCTCGCCATATTCAACGATGAGCACATTATTGAGCGCAATGGCAAGACTGCGGCAATGATTCAACAGCATATGGCCAATTTAAATTTGCATCCCAATGTTGCAAACCTGCGTCAAACTGGGATGATTGTAGCCTTTGATTTAGTACAAACTAACCATGAACCGTTTCCAGAGGCACAACGCCGCGGACTGAAAGCCTACCGTGCTGGCTTGGAACGAGGCGCAGTGCTCAGGCCATTAGGCGACACACTTTATTGGATGCCGCCTTATTGTATTCAAGATGAAGAATTACAGTTTTTAGCCGATGTTACTTTGAATTCTATTGAAAAGGCGTGCGCATGAGGACTATCCGTTGTTTTGTCGATTTAGAGCTAATTGTAGGTAAAGAAATACTTTTACCGGAAATTACTAGCAATCATTTGGTACGCGTGCTTCGCCTTGAGCTCGGTGATACATTTCATCTATTTAATGGTGATGGGTGTGAATTTCTCGCAAAACTGAGCGGCATTGAAAAAAAGCACAGCAAAGCACTTATTATTTCTGTGCAGAGTATAAACACAGAATCGCCATTAAAAATTCATTTATATCAAAGTATTGCACGTGGCGAAAAGATGGACTTAATATTACAAAAAGCCACAGAACTTGGCGTTACTGCATTCACACCGATGGTTTCAGATAGAACAGAAGTGAAGCTAGACAATGAACGCTCAGAAAAAAAACTGAACCATTGGCAAGGTGTGATTCGATCAGCTTGCGAACAATCGGGCCGATCAATTGTGCCCACACTTAATTTGCCAATTGGCATCAAACATCTATCTGTAAACCATCATTCAGCGCAAGCATACTACTTAGAGCCAAAAGCTGAGTTTAGAATTAAGTCGCTGCATATAAACTGTGCTGAAGAAATCATACTGGCCATTGGCCCAGAAGGTGGTTTCACAGAACGTGATATAGAACTCTTGCAGATTGCAAAGTTTCAGGGAATATGTGCAGGACCTCGGATTCTGCGAACAGAAACCGCAGGTATTGCGTTTATTGCCGCTCTGCAATCTCAATTTGGTGATTGGTAAGTTATAAGTGCTCGCGAATGACTTCTTCGACTTTATCCAGTTTTGGCACAGTAATTGAATCATTATCTAAATAAGCAGAATAATAAAATTCGGCAGAACTTTCTTTGTCGTCTAAAATCTGATTCGCTTCAATGTTTACTAATCGCGGAAATCCTTGGGTCAAAATTGCGTAGTACGGCATTTTAGTGTCGCCCGATAAGCCCTTAAGAATAGCTACTTTCGCTCCCGACAAAGACTCTTTATTTAATCCCGCAATCAATGAGTAAGAAACAAGCGGCAGTCTGTAACCTTTCCAACGCATAGCACCGATATACCAATCCGGTTTATTTTCAACGGGCTCAGGAGTGATGTAGGTAATAATTTCGCAAACGGTTGTATTAGGCAATAATATTTTGCCATCTGGCACCGAGATCAAAACACCACGAATTTGCTGTAATTGGTTTTCCATAATATATTCCGTTTAATTAAACCATGTTGCGAGAATTTCATTCCGAATTGCTGGCGCACCTATGTTTGCTAAAAGCTGAGTTAATGTTGCATCAAAACAGTCTTCAGGTGGCTGTATATGAATATTATTCATTAACTGATTTGTTTGAATTAATGATTGAGACAAAGAGACATCAGCACCGCTGAGCACTACAATTTCTACATTTTGATCCATTTGCTCCAAAAAGTCTGCCAAACTTTTATTTTTAACGCATTGATAACCTAGCGAAGTTAACTGTATCGCATGATTTTCTGGCAATAGGTAAATATGCCCATTCATTAGGTATTCTTCTGACTCGGGGATCACAATCGGGGTGCTGATCATTTTTTGTAGCTGTTGCATTAATTTTGGCAATTGATTAGCTTCAATTGCTTGAGATAAAACTAAAATTCCTGTGAAGTTGCTTTTGATATGTCCTAAAATTGAACGAACCACTCCTGGGCCGCCAATCCCCGAGATAACCAAGAACACAGATCGAATATAAGCGTCGCTGTGATTATCGCTTTCTAATTCAATAGATTGCTCTTCGGATTGATTTTCGGATTGCTCTGTAACTAAACTGAATTTTGAAAGATCAAACTCTCGGCTCACTGGCAATACTTTACTTTCAGACTCTGTAACCATAGGCGCTTGTTCATCTGATTGCAATTCAAAATTTGAGGTAAATTTTGCTTTAGGAACCGAAACAGATAATTGCGAATCCAAATGATCTACTGCTAGCTTGAATGCTTCTTCATCCATGTAACCTTGACTATCTTCCTCATCTACTTGTTGTTCAAGCTTATCGAAACTGAGCGAGTCCGAGTTATCTGAATCTATATTGCTGATGCTAAAGTCGTTGCTAAAAAGCGAAGAATTGTCGTTGAATTCGTATTCATCGTTCATGATTTCAAATGCATTTGAAGACTCAGACCTCCCAAAATCAAACTCAGGCATGTCGACTTTAGTATCGCTAGTCGAAAGTTTATGGTTGATAGTTTCTAAAGCTGCATTTAATTCAGCGGAATCTATTTCAACTAAATCAAACTCATTAATGTTTTGTAGATCATAACTAGAACTATCAAAAGCATCATTATTTTTCTGTTGATTTTTATGCAGTTCCTGATTAGGCGCAGGAGGCATATAATCCAAATTTAGTAATTTTGAGGCCAAATGGCGAGCCCAACGGTTCAAATCCCAGCCACTCAAATGCTTAGTTGATTCGGCATCATCATATAGAACGCTGATTGATTGCTGACCTAAAAAATCATTAAAAGGCTCAAGTTCAGTTTCTATAATTGGCTCTAAGCTAACCACAATTTGATTTGGGTCTAAAACACTTAAAGCTTCAAGACTGCACTGGCTGGGGCTGCCAACCCAAATCGGCACAACGCCATTATCCGATAACGCAATAACCAACTGTTCACGAGCCAAACCATCTCGACCAAATACGATTATTCGATGGTCTAGATTTGCATTCATTATTTATTGTTGAATACTTCATTAACCTGTCGCATCAATTCTAACTCTTGATACGGCTTGCCTAAATAACGTTCAACGCCTAAATCTAATGCTCTTTGACGATGCTTATCACCTGTACGTGAGGTAATCATCATAATCGGCACGTTCATTAAACGATCATCAGACTTCATATTTTGAGCAACTTCGTAACCATCCATGCGTGGCATTTCGATATCAAGAAGCACAAGATCTGGAACTTGTTCAGCCATTTTCTCAATAGCTTCTAATCCGTCACGTGCCAAAATAACTTCAAAGTTATTACGTTCTAATATTCGAGAAGTCACTTTACGCATCGTGATAGAGTCATCAACAACCATCACGACTTGCTTAGATCTAACAGCCGCTTCAGCAACTTTTTCGACAACAGCATCGGATCTATTTGCATTATGACGAACCAAAGGTGCCAAATCTAGAATGACGATCACACCGCCATCTGGCAAAATGCTGCCACCGTAAACGCCTGGGATTGATGTAACTTGTGGTCCAACTGGCTTTACCACAATCTCTTGGCTGCCAAGCACTTGGTCAACGCAAACGGCAATTCTATCTTGGCCGGATTTCGATAACAACATTGGCATTTGCATACTACCAACAGCTTGAGATTTTGGCATATCAAGCAACAGACCTAAGTCATAAATTTTATGGGTATTACCCGCATAACTAAACTCAGGGCTATCTAGTTTTGATTTTTCTTCTAATTCTTCACGGCCAATTCGACCCACACCATCGACAGAAGCAATAGGAATTGCATATTTACTATCACCAATCTTAACGAATACGGCTTTAGTCACGGCCAAGTTCAACGGTAGTCGAACAATAAATTCTGTGCCTTTGTTTATGGCTGACTGAATACTCAGCGAACCATTCAGGCTTTTTATTTCACTATTTACAACATCCATACCTACACCACGACCCGACAAGCGCGTGACGGTATCCGCCGTGGAAAATCCAGTCTGGGTAATTAGGCTTAATATCTGTTGTTCACTCATTTCAGCATCGGCACTGATTAATCCACGCTCAATACCTTTCTTGTGAATCTGCTTACTATTTAAACCACGTCCATCGTCACGCACTGTAAGCACAACTTCTGTACCTTCGTGCGCAATGCTTATGACAACTTGACCTGAATCAGCTTTGCCGGCTTTTTTGCGCTCAACTGGATCTTCAATGCCGTGAGCAACTGCATTCCGCAACAAATGCTCTAAAGGCGCAATCATGCGATCAAGCACAGTACGATCCATTTCGCCTTGTGCACCTTCAACTCTTAACTGCACATCTTTGCCTGCATCTTGCGATGCTTGTCTGAGGACTCGACGTAAGCGTGGTAATAATGTATCGAATGGCAACATTCGTGTGCGCATCAAACCTTCTTGCAGTTCAGTACTAACACGAGATTGTTGTAACAACAATGTTTCGTGATGACGAGTCAAATCGTCCATAGTGGCTTGCAAGTTTGCCAAGTCATTCGAAGTTTCAGCTAAAGAACGCGATAATTGCTGCTGAGTTGTAAATCGATCCAACTCTAACGGGTCGAAGTCCTGACGCTTTTGATCACCTTCACGAATGTTGCGCGCTGTAATTTGTGCCTCAGTTTCAATATCTAAGCGGCGAAGCTGTTCACGTAATCGTGTTGTGGTTTGATCTAGCTCTACCAGGTTAATTTTGAATAAACCGAGCTGTTGCTCAAGGCGTGCGCGATAAATAGCCACTTCACCAGAGAAGTTAACCAACTGCTCCAACAAATCAGCGCGAATACGCACAACTTCTTGCGGAGTTCTTAAGCCTTCATCAATTTCCATTTCAGGTACTGCAATAGGACCTGAAAGCGGTTTGAAAACAACCTCAGATTTTGTAGCATCCGTTTCTTCGTGCTCGGATATTTTGCTTGACTCTTCAGTCAGCATTGAGGCATCCAATAACTTCATAATATCATTGGGCAATTCGGGGGCTTTACGCTCTTCAACTGAATGGGCCATCTTATGTAACGCATCGAGCGATCGTTCGATGATAGAAATTTGTTTGGCATTCGGAACAATTTGCTGTTCAGTGTTGTGCTGAAGTAATGTTTCGAGACTGTGGCTAAGTTCACCAATAGAGAACAATCCAGCCATCCTTGCACCACCTTTAATGGTGTGCAGATGACGTTGTAATCCGTATAAATGTTCAAAATTCTCAGGTGTGGACTTCAGTGCAACTAATATATTGTCACTTTGATCCAGTAAATCTTTAGCCTCTTCGGTGAAGATATCCAACAATTCTTCATCGAGTTCCTGCATATCTAAGCGTTCCATCATACCTTCCTGCTCAGCATCATCATTAGTTTCAGCGAATTTATTTTGATTTTCACGATGCGCAACAGCAGATATCTCTGCCAAAGTTGCTGCAACACGTTCGGCTTCCACACGTTCGGCTTCAAGACGAGCCACTTCCAACTGCTCAGTGGCAGCACGCTCGGCTTCAACACGTTCCACTTCAACACGTTCGGCTTTGATGCGTTTTGCTTCTGCACGCTTAGTTTCAACTGGCTTACCTTTACTAGCTTCGACTTCAAAAGTCGCTACATCAACACGTTCCGTTTCAACAGGCTCTGATTCAACATGCTCTGCTTCAACACGCTCAGCTTCCATACGTTCTGCTTTAAGTCGTTTAGCTTCAGCTCGTGCCGATTCAACACGCTTGCCTTTGCCACGGACTACTTCACTAACTTCTGGCTCAGCGGCAACAGGCTCAGCCGCAACACGCTCTACTTCAAGACGAGCCACTTCCAACTGCTCTGCTTCAACTCGGTCGGCTTCAACACGAGCCACTTCCAACTGCTCAGCTTCAACACGTTCCGCTTCAAGACGCGCCGCTTCCAACTGCTCTGCTTCAAGACGCGCCGCTTCCAACTGCTCTGCTTCAACACGTTCTGCTTCAACACGGGCAGCTTCGACCTTCTCAGCATCAACACGTTCGGCTTCAAGGCGGGCCACTTCCAATTGCTCAGCTTCAACACGTTCAGCTTCAAGGCGTGCGGCTTCAGCACGCTCGGCCTCAATACGTTCTGCTTCAAGACGAGCCGCTTCAAATGGTGCAGCTTCAAGGCGTGCGGCTTCAGCAAGCTCGGCCTCAATACGTTCGGCTTCAAGGCGTGCCGCTTCAAATGGTGCAGCTTCAAGACGTGCAGCTTCACGCTCAGATTTAAGACGTTTCGCTGCCGCACGCGCTGATTCATGTTTGCCTTTGCTACCGCGCTTAGATTCTATCGGCGCAACTTCTAACTGCTCAGCCTCAACATACTCAGCGGCAACACGTTCGGCTTCAAGGCGAGCGACTTCCAACTGTTCAGCGGCAACCCGTTCGGCTTCAATACGATCTGCTTCAAGGCGGGCCATTTCCAACTGTTCAGCGGCAGCGCGTTCGGCTTCAATACGATCTGCTTCAAGGCGGGCCACTTCCAACTGTTCAGCGGCAACGCGATCAGCTTCAACACGCTCGGCTTCAACACGGGCCACTTCCAACTGTTCAGCGGCAACGCGATCAGCTTCAACA